>JACNLP010000077.1 GCA_014381465.1 Flavobacteriales bacterium
TATGCAGCACTGGTGATGAGATTATAAGCAGCCGTACAATTTATGGTGGTACTTACGCTTTTATGAAGAACTATTTACCAAAGTTTAACATTAAAACAACTTTTGTAAACACTACTAATTTAGCACAAATTGAGGCTGCAATTACTAAAAATACTAAAGTTATTTATTGCGAAACTATGAGTAATCCTTTATTGGAAGTTTCTGATATTAATGCCATTGCAAAAGTGGCTAAAAAGCATGGAATTAAATTAGTGGTAGATAATACTTTTACTCCTATGATTTTCTCCCCTTCAAAAATGGGTGCTGATGTAGTAATTCATTCGCTAACTAAATTCATTAATGGTACTTCCGATACTGTTGGTGGAGTAGTTTGTTCTGATGAAGAATTTATTGGCAGTTTGATAGATGTAAACTCAGGAAGTGCTATGCTTTTAGGACCAACAATGGATGCATTTCGTGCTGCAAGTATTCTAAAAAATATCCGTACGCTTCATTTAAGAATGAAAAAACATTCTGAGAATGCTATGTACTTAGCAAAAGTATTTCAGAAAGATGGATTAAGAGTAATTTATCCGGGATTAGAAAATCATCCTCAACATGAAATGATGAAAAATAGTATGAATGATGGATTTGGATATGGAGGAATGTTTGTAATTGATACTAAAACAAAAGAAAAAGCAAATCAATTAATGGAAGAAATGCAAAATAATAATCTAGGATATTTAGCAGTTAGTTTGGGTTTCTATAAAACATTATTTTCTGCTCCTGGTTTATCTACTTCATCTGAAATACCTGAACAGGAAAGAGAAATAATGGGGCTTTCTGATGGATTAGTCCGTATCTCTATTGGTCTTGATAACGATATTGAAAGAACTTACAACACAATGGTGGATTGCATGAAAAAGGTTGGGGTGTTGTAATATTTGCATCTAAATTTAATACATACCCAACCTAAACCTTAAATAAGTAATTGGCATGCCTTTATCTAAATAGATTTGTTCGTAATGCGTTTTAATTTCCATGTGCTCACGCTTAACTGGGGAAGCATATAAATCATGGGTGCTATCCTCCAAAATATGATTTTCACCCGTAATAATTCCCAGTGTAAAACCATGTAAAAATTGACTATCTGTTTTTAAATGAATGGGCGCATCTTCTTTTAATATGTGCTTATATCTTTTTAAAAACCCAGGGTGTGTTAAACGCTTTGTTCCTCTCCTTCTTTTCATCTGAGGATCAGGGAAAGTAATCCAGATTTCATCAACCTCCCCTTTTGCAAAGCAACTTTCAATCCAATCAATTCTGATGCGTAAAAACCCAACATTTTTCATTTCTTTTTCAAGCGATTCTGTTGCTCCTTGCCAAATTCTAGCCCCTTTAATATCTACCCCAATAAAGTTTTTATTTGGGCTCTTTTCAGCCAATCCTACACTGTATTCTCCCATCCCACATCCTAACTCCAACACCAAAGGGTTGTCATTCTTAAAGAACTCTTTTTTCCATTTTCCTTTTAAATGAAAACCTTCTTTCATTTCCTCCAAAGTAGGCTCCTCAACATGAGGGTAATCTTTCATCTGCACAAATTTTCTTAACTTATTTTTTGCCAAAACTTATATTTTTATGCAAAACTACTTTGTTTTAAGTATTTTTGGCCTGTGAAATCAAAAAAACGAATATTAGTTGCCCCACTAGATTGGGGAATTGGGCATGCTACAAGATGCATACCAATAATCAAACAATTAATAGCACATAATTTTGAAGTAATTATTGCTGCAGATGGCAGACCATTACACCTTTTAAGTACAGAATTCCCTAACTTGGAAATGGTGCGTTTTAGCGGATACAATATAAAATATCCCAAGTATTTACCCATGAGTATTAGTATGCTTTTGCAAACGCCAAAACTTTTGTGGAGCATAAAAAAAGAAAATACTGCCCTTGCTGAAATCATTAAGGATTATAATATTGATGGCGTAATTTCTGATAATCGTTTTGGATTATATTCCAACCAAGTGCCTTGTGTTTTTATTACCCACCAACTGCAAATACAAACGCCTTATTTTACTGATAGTATTCAGGGTTTCAATTACAAATACATCAACAAGTATTCTGCTTGCTGGGTAATGGATGATGAGGAAAATAATTTAGCAGGAGAACTTTCCAAACCAAATAGCTTGCCCAACAACACTAAATATATAGGTGTGCAATCTCGTTTTGAAAAACAAGAAACAATAAAAAAATATGATTTCCTAGCTATTGTTTCAGGGCCTGAACCCCAAAGAACAATTTTAGAAAAAGGATTGATAAAAGCATTGAAAAATAGACAAGGAAAATCATTAATTGTATTAGGGAAGCCTGAGTTAAATTCCAAAGAGGAAATAGGGAATTTGAGTATTTACTCTCATATGAATGCTACTGAACTAAATACTGCAATTCTAGAATCAGAACTTATTATTTGTAGGCCTGGGTATTCCACAGTTATGGATTTAGCAAAGCTTGAGAAAAAGGCATTTTTCATTCCTACACCAGGACAAACCGAACAAGAATACTTAGCTGATAATTTTAAGCGAAATGGGACTTGTTACTCACAAAATCAAAGTGATTTTGATTTGGAAGAAGCAATAGAAGAAAGTAAAAATTACTCAGGATTTACAGCATTAAAAACAGCAACAACAAATTGGACTGAATTATTTCGCCTTTTTGAGGGTGAATGAAAAAGTAGAACCTACCCCAACCGTGCTTCTGATATTTAAAGTTTGTTTGTGCGATTCTATAATGTGTTTTACAATAGAAAGCCCTAGACCTGTACCTCCTTTTTCACGAGAACGACTTTCTTCAACCCTAAAAAATCTTTCAGATAATCTTGGTAAATGGATTTCATCAATTCCTATTCCATCATCAGAAACCTCAACAAGAATGTTTTCAACCATATCATAAAAACGGATTTTTGTTAAACCGTTTTCATTTCCGTACTTAATAGAATTATCAACCAAATTGGTTAATACTTGATTGATTTTCATTTTATCCGCTACAACAAAAATAGGACTGTATTCTTTATCAAAAACAAGAGAGATATTGCTTTTCTTTGCCTTATCCTCCAATGAGTCTTGAACATTTTTACACAATTCAACTATATCAAATTTTTCAATTTTTAAGTTTTTTTCTTCATGTTCCAAAGTAGAAATACTTTCCAAATCTTCCACTATGGAAATCATACGCTCCACACTTTTTTGTGTTCTTTGCAAGTACTTTTTATTGATTTGCTCATCTTCAAGAGCCCCCTCTAATAATGTAAGCACATAGCCCTGAATGTTGAAAATTGGTGTTTTTAACTCATGTGATACATTCCCTAAAAAATCTCTTCTAAATTTTTCAGTATCTTTTAGATGTTCAATCTCAGCTTGGCGTTCACTCACCCATTTTTTCACATCTTCTTCTGATGATTCTAAATCAAAATGTTGTTGACTTTTTATCTTCTGGTTTTGAATAATACGATATAATGTTTTTATTCTTTTTTCAATGTATTGTTTTATTACAAAATAAGCCAGTAGGAATACTACTATAAAAAGAAATACAAAGGACAGTATTGAAAGAGTTACATGAGATATTGCTATGATAAGCCACAAGCAAAGAACTGCAATAAAGGCAATAAAAAATGCTATTTCTTTATTACTTTTCATTCAATCGGTATCCTACCCCTTTTATGGTTTCTATAATATCATCACCTAGTTTCTCTCTTAATTTTCTGATGTGAACATCAATAGTTCTATCTCCAATAAATACATCTGCACCCCAAACAGTGTTCATGATTTCATCACGAGTAAAAACTTTTCCAATCTCAGAAAAAAGCAATTGCAAAAGCTCAAATTCTTTACGAGCAAATTTTAACTCAACCCCATCTTTTAGCACTTTATATTTATTGGAATCAAGTTCAATCCCTTTAAATGAAAGAATTGAAACTTCTTTTTTTCCTTCCAATCTTCTTAGTAATGACTTTACTTTACTCAATAAAATTTTTGGTTTTACAGGTTTTGTTATGTAATCATCTGCTCCAGCATCAAGCCCTGCAATCTGAGAATAATCCTCACTTCTTGCAGTTAAAAAAGTAATAAGAGTTTTACTCAACTCAGGAATTTCTCTAATTTCAGAACAAGCCTCTATCCCATCCATATTGGGCATCATTACATCTAAAATAATTAAATGTGGTTGATGTTTTTTAGCTTGTTCAATAGCTATAATACCATCCTCAGCAGTAAAAATTTCATAACCTTCTTTCTTCAAATTATATCCTATAATTTCTAAGATATCTGGTTCATCATCAACTAATAATATTTTATAACTCATACTGCAAAAATAAGCACAAAAAGCGAGTAAAATACGGCCATATAAAGATTTAACACAAAGTTAACATTACAATAAGTTCTAGCTAACCTAAAGAATCAGATACTAAGTTAATATTGCATTATGATTAAGAAAACAACTGTTTACAATTTCTTAACACTATCTTAAATTTCTCTTTACTCAACAGCCAATAGTTCGTTCTATTTTTGCCCCATAATTAATCACGAAAATAAAATCAAAATGAAAAAAACAATGAAAACATTATTATTTGCAACTGCTACTATATTATTAGTAAGTTGTGGAGGTAGCTCAGAAGAGGCAGCTACAACAAACGAACTAAGTGGTTCAATCAAAATTGATGGTTCATCAACAGTTTACCCAATTACTGAGGCAATAGCTGAGGAGTTCAGAGCAGTAGAACCAAAAGTAAAAGTAACAATAGGAGTATCAGGAACAGGAGGTGGTTTCAAAAAGTTCGGAAGAGGAGAAACGGATATTTCAGATGCTTCAAGACCAATAAAAGACAAAGAAGCAAAAATTTGTGCAGAAAATAATATTACTTATGTAGGGTTAACTGTTGCTTATGATGGATTAGCAGTATTAGTAAATCCTGAAAATACTTGGGTAGATTACTTTACTGTAGAGGAATTAAACACAATTTGGAATCCATCAGCACAAAACACTATTATGTACTGGGATCAAGTTCGTGAAGGATGGCCACATGAAGAATTACACCTTTTTGGACCTGGAACTGCATCTGGAACTTATGATTATTTCTCTGAAGCAATTTGCGGAAAGAAAGTAGGAACAAGAGGAGATTACACTGCTTCAGAAGATGACCATGTATTAGTACAAGGAATTGCAGGAGACAAGAATGGTTTAGGATTTTTCGGACTGGCTTACTATGAAGAAAATAAAGACAAACTTAGATTGGTTGGGGTTGATAACGGAAATGGAGCAATTGCACCTACTATGGAAACTGTTGGGAACGGAACTTACGCACCACTTTCTAGACCAATATTTATCTATGTAAATAGTAATGCAAAAACAAGAACGGAAGTAAGCACATTTGTTTCTTTCTACTTAGATAATGCTGCTGAACTAGTAAAAGATGTTGGTTATATTCCATTACCATCTACTGAGTATGATGCAGAAAAAGAGAAATTCAACAATTTTTTAAATAACTAAATGGAGAAAACTATAGTAATAATTATGCTAGCTAGCTTTGTGCTATCCGTTTGCTTAATGGTTAAAAAAGATAGAAAAGAATACTTTGAAATTTTAAAAAATAGCACAAAATAATTAGAGGTCTGATTGATTTGTTAGTAGGATAAAGCCCCGAAAATAAATATTCAGATTCCTAATTGATAAGATGAGTAGGCCTGGGTTAACACAGGTTCAAAGACAAAATACTGTTCCGAAAACTTATCACAATTAGTAAAGCCGACTGCATTTGCAGTTCGGATTTTACTTTTTAAAATAAAAAAGCAAATGAAGAAAGAAAAAATAATAGAAGGATTACTCAAATTCTCAGCCCTTGTAACTATACTTACAACAGTTGGGATTTTGTATGTTCTACTTTCTGAAAGCATCTCCTTCTTTAGTGAAGTTTCAATTTGGGAATTTATCACTGACAAAGAATGGACTCCCCTTTTTGTAAACAAACATTTTGGAATAATGCCACTAGTAATGGGAACACTGCTCACTACTTTTATTGCTGTGGCAGTGGCACTTCCTATTGGAATTACAATAGCCATTTATTTAAGTGAATATGCACCAAAAAAATTCAAGAAAATTGTAAAACCACTTTTGGAAATACTAGCAGCAGTACCAACTGTTGTTTATGGTTTTTTTGCATTAATGGTAGTTACTCCATTTTTGCAATCTTTCATTCCTGGAATGTCAGGTTTTAATTCCCTTTCAGCAGGAATTGTAATGGGAATTATGATTATTCCTTATGTAAGTTCACTAAGTGAAGATGCGCTTTCAGCAGTGCCAAAATCTTTAAGAAATGCATCTTATGGAATGGGAGCTACAAGGCTGCAAACAGCATTTAAAGTAATGGTCCCTGCAGCATCTTCAGGTATTATTGTATCGGTAATTTTAGCCTTTTCTCGTGCAATTGGGGAGACTATGATTGTAGCAATAGCAGCAGGGCAACAACCAAGATTAACTGCAAACCCATTGGTTCCTGTAGAAACAATTACAGCTTATATTGTGCAAGTAAGTTTGGGAGATGTTGCTCATGGCACATTAGAATACAAAACAATATTTGCAGCAGGAATTACTTTATTCATCTTTACATTTATACTTAACAATATTAGTTTTTATATCCGTAAAAAATTCAAAGAGCAATATGACTAGAGGGCAAATAAATAGACTAAAAGATCAAGCATTTGCTTATTTTGGTATTTTCTGTACCTTAATTGGTTTAGTAATACTTGCATTTTTTATTGGAAATATCTTTTATGATGGTATGACAAGAATTGATTGGGATTTCCTCACAAACTTACCATCACGAAAAGCAGAAAAAGCAGGAATACTTACTGCTTGGGCTGGTTCAATATGGATTGTGATTTTTACTTTCCTAATTGTAGTTCCCTTAGGAGTTGCAGCAGGAATTTACTTGGAAGAATACGGTAAAAAATCAAAAATAGCAGAATTATTGGAAGTAAATATTTCTAACTTAGCAGGAGTACCATCTGTAATTTACGGGCTTTTAGGATTAGAAATTTTTGGAAGATTATTTGGAATGGGGAATAGTATTTTAGCAGGAAGTGCAACACTTGCTCTGCTTGTTTTACCTATTGTAATTGTAGCAACTCGTGAAGCACTAAAGGCAGTTCCCCCATCAATCAGAGCTGCATCATTTGGTTTAGGAGCTACAAAATGGCAAACCATTTGGTATCAGGTTTTACCTGCTTCATTTGGGGGAATTTTAACAGGAGTAATTTTAGCAATTTCTCGTGCAGTAGGGGAAACTGCCCCACTTATTGTAATTGGTGCTTTGGCTTATGTTCCCTTTACTCCAAGTTCACCAATGGATGAATTTACAGTACTTCCAATTCAGATTTTTAATTGGATTTCACGACCACAGCATGAATTTAGCATAAATGCGGCAGCAGCAATTATAGTATTATTACTCATCACATTTGTGATGAACGGAATAGCGGTTTATTTCAGAAATAAATGGCAGAAAAAAATAAATTGGTAGTATGGAAAATAAATTAGAAGCAAAAAATGTAAGTGTTTTTTATGGCGAATTTCAAGCTCTAAATAACATAAATATGAAATTTAAAGAAAATGCAGTTACTGCATTAATCGGACCATCAGGTTGCGGTAAATCAACCTATTTAAGACTCTTTAATAGAATGAATGATTATGTAGATTCATTCAGAATGGAAGGAGAAATTTTAGTTGACGGGAATGACATTTACAACAAAGATGTTTTAGTTGATGAACTCAGAAAAGGAATAGGAATGGTATTTCAAAAACCAAACCCTTTTCCTAAATCTATATTTGAAAATGTAGCTTACGGACTTAAAATTCAAGGAATAAAGAACAAAGCCGTTTTAAAAAATAGAGTTCGTAAAGCATTGCAACAAGCAGCACTTTGGGATGAAGTTAAAAATGACTTAGACAAATCGGCACTTGAACTAAGTGGAGGGCAGCAACAAAGAGTTTGCATTGCAAGAGCTTTGGCAGTAGAACCTTCAATAATTTTAATGGATGAACCTACCTCAGCACTCGACCCAATTGCAACCGCAAAAGTGGAGGAACTCATACATGAATTAAAGAAAGATTACACCATAATCATTGTAACTCATAATATGCAACAAGCAAGTAGAATTTCCGATTACACCGCTTTTTTCTATATGGGAGATTTGATTGAATACAATAAAACAGACATTATATTTACTAACCCAGAACACGAAAGAACTCAGAATTATATTACTGGGCGTTTCGGTTAAAATCAATAACTATGAATAATTTAGAACAAGAAATTTCAGGACTTAAAAGAGAACTTTTAAAAATGTTCCAACTAGTAGAAAAACAATGGAGAAAAAGCAGCATTGCTATTTTGGAATTTGATCAAGATATTGCTGAGGAAATTTCCTCCACTGAAAATAGAGTAAACGCAATGGAAATTGCAATTGATAGAGAATGTGAGAATATCCTAGCTCTTTTATCTCCTGTTGCAATTGATTTACGCTTTGTGCTTTCTGCCTATAAAATAAATCATGAACTAGAAAGAGTAGCTGATATTGCTGACAGTATTGCAAATTATGTTTCTAACAATCAAACTGCATATCCTTCAAAAGTAGTAGCTGAATTAAATTTGGAAGACATGTTAAATCAACTGCTTTCAATGCTTTCTGATATTTCTGATGCTTTTGAATATGAAGACACAAAAATTGCACGAAAAATTTTCAAAAAGGATAAAAAACTAAACCAATATAATGCAGAAGCTACCTCTATAATATTGAATAATATGGATGATTTTGAAAGAGAAAACCTGATGTATTTACTCTCAACTATTCGTAAAATTGAGAGAGCAGGAGATTCAATAAAAAACATTGGAGAAGAAATTATTTTTCATCAAGAAGCCAGAATAGTCAAACACAAAAAAGCAGACAAAAAATAAGTCTTAACAATTCCTTAACATTGCGATAACATTTAAAATATATTTTTGCAGAAATTTTAAAAATATAAAAAATGGAATTCGGAATTTACGAACTATTAAGATTAATTGGAGCACTTGGTTTCTTCATCTATGGGATGAAAGTAATGAGTGATGGAATCCAGAAAGCAGGAGGAAGCAAAATGCGTCAAATACTAGGAGGAATGACTTCTAATAGATACTTTGGTGTAATGACAGGTTTCTTAATTACTGCAATTGTACAATCATCATCAGCAACTACAGTAATGACGGTAAGTTTTGTAAATGCAGGATTACTTACTTTAGTAGAATCGGCAGGGGTAATGATGGGAGCCAATATTGGAACAACTGTTACTGCTTGGATTATTTCTATATTAGGGTTTAAAGTAAAAATGTCAGCTATTGCATTACCAATTATTGCTTTTGGTATGCCAATGATGTTTGCCAGAAAAACTAAAACTAAAAACTGGGGAGAATTCTTAGTTGGTTTTGCACTTTTATTTATCGGACTTTCTGAGTTAAAACATGCAGTTCCTGATGTAAAGAACAACCCAGAAATATTAAACTTTTTAGCTGGTTTTGCTGATATTTCATTTTTATCAAGATTAATGTTTGTTGGTGTAGGTACACTTTTAACTATTGTAGTTCAATCTTCTACTGCAGCAATGGCACTTACTTTAGTACTTTGTAATACTGGAGTAATTCCTTTTGAAGTTGCAGCAGCAATGGTATTAGGTGAAAATATAGGGACAACAATTACTGCAGAACTTGCATCATTAGTAGGAAATGTACATGCTAAGCGTTCTGCAAGAATACATTCCATGTTCAATATTATTGGGGTTACTTGGATGTTGATTTTAATGCCTTACGCACTTGATATTGTTAATTATTTAGTGTTAAATTATACTGATATGATTTCACCTTATACTCCTGTAAATGAGTGGGGAGACAACATGTCTCCAGTACCGATTGCCTTATCATTTTTCCACACAGGGTTTAATGCATTAAATGTACTTTTACTTATTTGGTTTGTACCTGCACTAGTAAGAGTTGCGGAAAAATCAGTTAAATCACAAGGGGATATGGATGAAAAATTTCACTTGGAACATATCGGTACAGGGCTTATGCAAACAGCTGAACTTTCAGTATTAGAAGCAAATAAAGAAGTAGCTAAATTTGGGGAAATTACTAGCCGATTACTCGATATGATTCCTGAATTATTAAAGGAAACTGATGATAAAAAATTTGGCAAACAAATGGCTCGCATCCGTAAGTATGAAGATATTACTGATAGAATGGAGGTGGAAATTGCTGATTACCTAGCAAAAGCATCTCAAGGTGAAATGTCTGATTCTGCTTCCATTAAAGTTAGAAGTATGATTTCAATGATTAACGATATGGAAAGAATTGGAGATATTTGCTATCAAATGTCAATTTCAGTAGAGCGTAAAAACGAGCAGAAAGCGTACTTTACTCCTGAACTAAGAGAAAGTCTTGACCAAATGATTACTGAAGTTCAAAAAGCAATGGTTATTATGAATAAAAACCTAGAATCTTCTTACTCTCAAGTTACAATTACTGATGCTAATGAGGCTGAAATAATCATCAATAAGGTGAGAAATAAGTTGAGAAAAACTTACTTACAGAAAATTGAAAAAGGAGAAGTGAAAATGCAAACTGCTATGATTTACAACAATATGATACACTCATTAGAAAAAGTGGGTGATCATATTTTCAATATTACTGAAGCAATTACAGGAAATTAATAAAGGTAAAAACTAGTGTACCAAAAGTTACACTAGTTTTTTTTAAAGGCCATTTATTTGCAACATAATTAACTTTAACTTAACACAAACTTAACACGAGTACTTTTAGCTGTTGTTATTTTTGCCCCATAATTATTAACTTAAAAAATATTAAAATGAAAAAAACAATTTTAGCACTTAGTGCTGCACTTTTAACAGTAATCTCTGTTAATGCTCAAGAAGGAAAACCTTCAGTAAAAATCTTCTCAAACTTCAACTATGATTTATCAGCTGAAGAAGGAGAAAATGCTTTTAAAGCATTTGAAATTAAAAGATCTTACCTAGGTTATTCTTACAAATTTGATGAGAAATTCTCAACAAAAATAACTTTTGATGTTGGTAGTAATGATGGAGGGTCAGCTTATACTGCTTATTTAAAAGTAGCTACTTTACAATGGAAAGCTACTGATAACTTAACTTTGAATATTGGACAACAAGGAGTAAAAAACTTTAAGTTTATGGAAAAAGCTTGGGGGAAAAGATACATTGCAAAATCTGCACAAGATAAATACAAATGGTCAAGTTCATCTGACCAAGGTGTAACGGCTGACTATAAATTATCTGATAAATTAAGCTTTGATGCTCAAGTATTAAATGGTGAAGGATATAAAAAATCACAAGATAATACTGGATTAATGAGAGGTGGTTTAGGTATGACATATAAAGCAATGGACAACTTATCTTTAAGATTACATCATGATATTACTCCAAGAGCTACTTATACTGAAAATGATGCATCACAAAGCATTACTACTATTGCTTTTGCTTATAGTGGGAACAACTTTACTTTAGGTGGAGAGAAGAACTTAATGAAAAATGTAGGGAATGTTTTAGATGCAGAGAATGACATGATGAGTGTATATGGCGCATATAACTTAACAGACAAATACACTTTGTTTGCTAGATATGATGATGCTTCAGAAACTGCTAAAGCTGGAACTTATACAGTTTATGGAATTGAAAGACAAATGACTAAAGGAGTTACTGTGGCTTTAAATATGCAATCATGGACAGATGCTGCTGAGGGATCAGAAGCTGAAAATACTTTATACTTAAATTTAGAATACAAGTTTTAATTAACAAATGAATTATAATAAAAAGGCGATACTATGGTGTCGCCTTTTTTATTGCTGTAATTTTGTAATATGAAAATGATTGAGATTAGCAGTAAAACAGCATTACTCTATAATGATTAGCCCACTGCTCACCCAATCACTTTCATTTAAGGCTCTATCAAAAAGTTTGAGTTCAAATTTTATACTGTCCGAATTCCGATAAGTAATATCCACATCATATTTTAAATCCACTTTTAAGGATTTGTTTTGTCCTGTTGGTGTTAAATTTGGAATACGGATATGATAAGGAGGATCCGTATTAATAATTTGTAAATTACCATTAATCATTTCATAATAATTGACAAAAAGATTATATTCAAAAGGTGGAATCGTATCCTGTTCAAACAGCCCAATATCCCCATCTCCATCAGTAAAATGAAGGTGTAATTCGCAAAGTTTTGTAATATTTCCAAGTGCATCCACACTGTCTTTTAATTCAAATTTTGTAAATTCTAAATATGGTATTTCGGAAAAAGATTCGCTTTTTTTGCAAGCACAAAAAAGCGTAAGCAATACAATAAATAATACTATTTTTGAGGATGCATTCATTTGAAGATATTGAGCAGGTCAAAAGTAAGATTTTTAACATTAATAATGATACTGAATTTGAAAATTTAGCATTATCCATTTTTGATTATCAAATGGAAAATAATCCTGTTTATGCGCCTTATGCTTCACTAATACTAAAAGGAAAAACACCAAATAATATTTATGAAATTCCTTTTTTACCAATTGAATTTTTCAAACATGAACAAATTATTTGCAAAGGACAGGGAATAGAAGAGGTCTTTTTAAGCAGTGGAACAACTGGTGAGCAAAGTAAACACCTTGTAAGTGATGCCTCAGTTTATGAATCTTCATATATTAAAACCTTTAAGCAGTTTTATGGCAATATTGAAGATTACTGCATACTAGCATTACTTCCAAACTATCAGGAAAGAGAAGGTTCATCACTCATTTATATGGTGGATGATTTAATAGGGAAAAGTAAGCACCCTAAAAGCGGATTTTATTTAGGCAACCTTAATGAACTTTCAAAAACGATACAAGAACTAGAAAGCAAAGGGCAAAAAACAATTTTGTTTGGCGTAACTTATGCACTACTTGATTTGGCGAAAGAGTTTCCTCAAAAATTAGAGCACACTATTATTATGGAAACAGGTGGCATGAAAGGGAAACGAAAAGAAATGCTAAAAGAACAACTACACGAAATACTTAAAAAAGCATTTTCTATTGAAAAAATCCATTCAGAATATGGTATGACAGAACTCTTGTCGCAAGGTTATTCCAAAGGGAAAAATATTTTTAAATCGCCACCATGGATGAAAATAATGATACGAGATGTAAATGATCCGCTATCAATAATTAGCAATAAAACTGGAGGCATAAATGTAATTGATTTGGCAAATATTTATTCTTGCCCTTTTATTGCCACACAAGATTTAGGGCGTACTTTTGATGACGGCAGTTTTTCAGTTTTAGGAAGGTTTTCCAATGCTGATATTAGAGGGTGTAATTTACTTATTCAATGATAATACGAAAAGCAACAATAGCCGATTTGGATGGTATAATGGACATGTACATATCATGCGTAAAAGGAATGATTGCAAACGGGATTGACCAATGGGATGAAACCTACCCAAATGCTGAGGTAATTAAAGAAGATTTAATTGCCCAAACTTATTTTATTGCCATTGAAAAGGGAATTATTATTGGAGGAATAAATATTGACCAAAAGCAAGATCCCACTTATTTAGCAATAGATTGGCAAGATAAAACAAATCAATTTTTAGTTGTTCATAGGTTAGCCGTAAAGGCAGAATACTGGAAAAATGGAATTGGAAAATCGCTTATGCTATTTACAGAAAACCTAGTTATTGAGAAAGGCTTAAATTCTATCAGACTGGACACCTATTCTGGCAACCCAAAAGCTTTGGAGTTCTATAATAAACTAGGATATACCGAACTAGGAACTATTTATTTGAAAGAAGGAAAAAATGAGTATTATTGCTTTGAAAAAATTATCAGATAAATATTTGTCGTCCTGAATATATGAAGGATTTCGTTTTTGAGATGTTTGGCTTTGCCGATTAAACATCAATTCGACTAACGCTCAAAAGGGCAAAAAAGCAAATAGATCTAAATCCAAAATCAGGAAATCATTTTTAACTTACATACTTCTGTGGGTTAGTTCCAAATAACTTTACATCTTTAATGGAGAAAAATTTTAAAATAAGTTTGCAGAGAGTCAAAATAAATTAAAATCGCTTTTTTGTATCTTGCACTTTTTTATAATGAAAAACATGACCGACACAAAACAAATTAAATACGACAATGCATACATGAGAATGGCATTGGAGTGGGCAAAACTATCACATTGTAAACGCAAACAGGTGGGAGCCCTTATTGTAAAAAATAGAATGATAATTTCAGATGGATACAATGGAACACCATCAGGATTTGAGAATTGCTGTGAAGATGAAAACGAAAAAACAAAATGGTATGTATTACATGCAGAAGCAAATGCCATACTCAAAACAGCCAGCTCAACACACAATTGTAGCGGAGCAACTCTTTATTTAACCATGTCACCATGTAAAGAATGTAGTAAATTAGTGCATCAATCAGGCATAAAACGATTGGTTTATTTAAATGGCTATAAAGACACTTCAGGATTGGAATTTCTAGAAAATGCTGGGGTGGAAATAACTCAATTATCTTTATAAAAAATGAACAGACTCAAAAAACAATACCAACCAATTGCTTTCTCCATTGTTTTAATTATTGGTGTTTTAATTGGAGATTTTCTTAATAATACTAATAATGGAATTAGTAATTTTCAAATTCACCAAAATTCAAAAATCAATACTATTTTACAGCTTATTCAACAGGATTATGTGGACACAATAAACCCAAAAAAAATAGAAGAAAGTGCCATAAATTCTATTTTAAAAGAACTAGATCCGCACAGCACATATATAAACACTAAAAAAATAAAAGGAGTGAATCAGGAAATGGAAGGAAGTTTTGGGGGAGTTGGTGTGGAGTTCAATATCCAAAATGATAGCATAGTAGTAGTTTCTCCTATTTCTGGTGGGCCATCCCAACGGCTTGGTATAAAATCGGGTGATAGAATTGTGCTAGTAAATGATGAAAATGTGGCTGGAATTGGGATTGAAAACCAAGGAGTAATTGACCGACTTAGAGGAGAAATAGGCACAAAAGTGAAAGTGGGGATAAAAAGAAAGAATGAAAAGGAAATCATTGATTATTCCATTACTAGAGGGGAAATTCCACTTTTTAGTTTGGATGTAAAACTAATGCTAACAAATGATATTGGCTATATTAAACTCAACCGATTTTCTGGCACTACTACTGATGAATTTATGGAGGCAACACAATTGCTTTTATCTAGCGGAATGCAAAATTTGATATTGGATTTAAGAGGGAATCCTGGGGGATATTTACAAGAGGCAATCAATATTAGTAATGAATTTTTAGATAGAGGAAAAATGATTGTTTTCACAAAAGGAAGAAACAGAAAAAAACAAGAATTTTATGCTAATAAAAGCGGGCTATTAACCAAAATGAAAGTGGTAGTTTTAGTAGATGAGGGCTCGGCTTCTGCCTCAGAGATTGTTGCTGGGGCCTTGCAAGATAATGATAGAGCAAAAATTATTGGTAGAAGAACTTATGGCAAAGGATTAGTGCAAGAGCAAATTCCTTTAATGGATGGTTCGGTGGTACGACTTACTACCCAACGCTACTACACCCCAACTGGCAGAAGCATACAAAAACCATACGAAAAGGGGAAAGATGAAGATTACTTTTTGGAAGTGTATGAAAGAGAAAAAGAAGATACTATAAGTATTGTCGATTCTTTTGTTTTTACAACTCCAAAAGGAAAAAAGGTGTATGGAGGTGGTGGCATTACGCCCGACTATCTTGTGCCGATTGATACTATTTTGGATAGTAAAAAAATGAGTATTTTTTTTAGAAAAAACTGGATTTTTGATTTTTGCTTTGATTATGCAGACAGGCACAGAGAAACTTTGACAAAAAAACAACTTTTGAAAAGGAATGTTTATTTGGATTTTGTAAGTTTTGTAAATGATAAAACTACTGAATTTGTATTTGATTTGAATGGAAACGAAATTGCTTATTTGGAAAAACAAATTAGAGCAAGTATAGGCAGAAACCTTTTTGGGAATGAATTTTTTTACAGCATTTTACTGCAAAAAGATAGATTTGTAGAAAGGGCAATAAAGGAACTGTAAAATGGTTTTAAAACCAACTACTCGCCCGTACAGAAGAATGGCAGTTGGTTTAGCACATGGTAACGAAAGTACTACTGAATTAGTAGAAAAAGCAAAAGAGGTTGCTGCTAAAATAAAGGTTGATTAGTTCCTATCCACCCAATCTCCATGTTCTTTTATAAGGTCAATTAAGGCAGTTACTGCCTTTTCTTCAGAGATATTTTTTTCTACAACAGTTTGTTCTTTGTAAAGGGTGATTTTTCCTTTTCCGGTACCCACATAGCCATAATCGGCATCTGCCATTTCACCAGGTCCGTTTACAATACAACCCATAATTCCTATTTTTACTCCTTTCAAATGATCGGTTTCTTTCCTGATTTTTGCAGTAGTTTCTTGTAAGTCAAAAAGAGTTCTTCCACAACTTGGGCAAGAAATATATTCTGTTTTAGAAATTCTTGTTCTGCTGGCTTGCAATATTCCGAATGCTAAGGAATTTACAGACTGGTCAGGACCACAATTTTCTGCTGCAATAAATATTCCGTCTCCTAATCCATCTAACAATAAAGCTCCAAAATCAGCACTTGCTGAAAGTTGTAATTGTTCGGAAGATAAATCGCCATAAGCCCTCCCAATTACTACAGGAGTTTTTATTCCATTATTCATTAATTCTGTGAAGATTTTTCTTTGCTCGGCTATACCATTTTCGTTATAAGTATCTATCATCAAAACAGCTGTTGTATCTGTTTTTAGTTTGGCAAAAAGTTCCTCACTCAAATCCGAAAGACATACATAAACTACATTCAAATTATCAGATAATTCCGTTTCATCTAAATAATCATTTATCGTTAAAAACGGATATCCTTTTTTGTGTTCTAACCATTTTTTATAATTGTAAATAATCCCTAAACTTCCAGGTACTTCAAAATCTACCTCATGATTCCCAACAAAAACATAATCGGCCGCCATATCGGTAAGGTGCCATTTGTCCAAAGGAACAGAATAGTTAGAACCAATTCCAAAAAAGGATGCTGGAGTAATTTTTTCTTTTAGGCAGAAATCTGCCATTACAATAGGAACATTTTTACCTCCAATATTTAGGACTTCATTAGTTTCCCTTCTTTTATAATCAAAAGAATGAAGTGGGTTTTCTGTTATTTCTGCTACTTTATCTTGCTTTTCTATTTCATCAAAATGTTTGAGTAAATTCTGTGCTACAGGAATTTCAAATTCAGGGGCTTCTGTTAAAGAAACTCTTATTGTATCTCCTAGTCCATCTGCTAAAAGTGTACCTATTCCCACTGCTGATTTTATCCTTCCATCTTCTCCTTCTCCTGCCTCTGTTACGCCCAAATGAAGTGGGTAATCCATTCCTTCTTTTATCATTTCAGCAACTAATAAACGATAGGCTTGCACCATTACTCTAGTGTTAGAAGCTTTCATGGAAAGAATAATCTCGTGATAATCTTCATCACGGCAAATACGCAAAAATTCCATTGCCGATTCTACCATTCCTTTTGGAGTATCTCCATATCTGGAAAGGATTCTATCAGAAAGTGAACCATGATTGGTTCCAATTCGCATTGCAGTACCGTGTTCTTTACAAATTTTTACAAGAGGAGTAAATTTTTCTCTTATTCTATCTATTTCTGCATTATAAGTTTTCTCAGTGTATTCTATGTTTTCAAACTTCTTTTTATCGGCATAGTTACCTGGGTTTACCCTTACTTTTTCAATGATAGTAGCAGCAATTTCTGCTGCATTTGGGGTGTAATGTATATCAGCAATTATAGGAGTATCATATCCTCTTTTTTCGAGTTCCTCTTTAATGTTTTTAAGGTTAAGCGCTTCTTTTTTTGAGGGAGCAGTAATCCTTACTAACTCACAACCAGCTTCTATCATTCTTATGGATTCGGCAACTGTTGCTTGGGTATCCATAGTATCGGTAGTTGTCATGGATTGAATTCGGATAGGATTATCCCCACCAATTCCAATATTTCCTACTTTAACTTCTCTACTTTTAAAACGAGAATAATTTGTTAATGAATTACAATATTTCATTTATTGTTTTACTACCTTCTTTACTATATTACTCTCTGAATTTGTAATCTGAATAAAATAAATGCCTTTTGATAAATTATCAATATCTATAGTTTTAGAAATAAATCCTGAATTAGAATTTTGAGTGTTTATTATTGTTTTTCCTAAATTATCCCTAACAGTAATTTGTATATTACTTTCTGAAAATCCTTCAATAATAAGATTATCTTTAGTAGGATTAGGATAAATAGTCCAATTATTTAATAAGTTAATAGAGGTAGTATTTTGAGGGTATCCAACGGTAAACTGATGAATAATATTAGTTCCAAAATCAGTATTAAAACTTTGTAACCAACCGGCCCCAACATCACGAAAACGAACTAATCCTCCTCCATCATTATTTGCCCAAAAATTAAGCCCATCTTCAT
This sequence comes from Flavobacteriales bacterium, assembly GCA_014381465.1. GTDB lineage: Bacteria > Bacteroidota > Bacteroidia > Flavobacteriales > BACL11 > DUAL01. The sequence goes on from JACNLP010000077.1 coordinate 18,643, forward strand.
CTGTATCTTCAACCACAAAAGTATAGCACCCATTTGTAAAAGTGAGAGTATCTCTGTAGGGCGTGTTGCTATACAAATTCCCAGATGAAAAAACAGAATTACCATTATCAGTAAAAAATTCCCAAGAAGTTTCAGATACTTGAGTAAGTGTATTTGTAACCCCTGCATTTGTAGTAAGCCAAAGAACAAATGTATTCGGATATTCAGGCACTTTATCATATAGAGTTTTCATACTATTATTGTCAGAATAATCATCAGCTTGTCCATTAGGATTTTTAAGTGTTACTTCAAAAATTTGAGCTGTACCTGACCAATTTGTTAAGTTTGGCAATTCCACTTCTTCTGTTTCCAAAAAAGCTAAATTTCCTATCCAATTAAAAGTGTGCGTGCTTCCTCCCGTTACCTTGTACTGAATTTCTAAAGAAGATAAAGTGGTGCTCCCATAATTTCTTATAACGATTAAAGGTTTTCCACAAATTGGATTTTTTCGGCTATGTTCATCTTTTAAAGATGGCTTTATTATGTCAATTATTTCTGCTGAATTTACAAAATTAGCACTTTCATATTGAAATAATTGGCACTCAACTATATAAGAAGGAGTTTGTGTTCCACTCCAATTATAACTTTGAAAATCAATATTAATTTCAACTGAATCTCCTGAGGTAATAAATGGAGTTATTTCATGGTTAAAAGCTTGTGCTCTTTTCCCAGGGCACCAGTTTGCCCTGTCATAAATCCAAGTACCACCTTGTGGATAAATAGGGTTTTCTCCACAATCAGCATCCCAATTATATTGAGTATGTGTGAGTACTCCATCTATATTTAAATAATAATTTATTGGCTTAAACTCTGCTGCTGATTGGCTATTATCAAAACCATGTCCTGTTGTAGTCATTTTTATCATAGCATTGCTGCTGTTTTGCTCAATCCAAAACTTTTTTGGATATAATTTATTAGCTTCAAAATCAGTTGTGGAGGTGTAGCTGTACCCACCACTATAAATATTTTCAACTTTTACTACTTTCCTTGGGGGAGTTCCTTCTATAAACTCAAAATCCAAGGTAGCACTAAAGCCAGATGACCAGCCACTATAATGACATCTAATTTCTACAGAATCTCTTAAAATCTGTACAAAATCGGTTATATCAAAAGTGTGTGTAAATTCCCAATTATTAGCTAGCCCACTACCGTAAGGAGTAATTACTCTAGCTAATTCAAAATCTTCAATTACATCAAAAGGCGTGTACCAATTATAGTAATTCACAATCCATGAAGTATCTGCAATAAAATAAGTTGTATCGGTAATACTACCTAAGGAATCAAAAGAAAAAACTTCCAAATTGGATTGCCAAAACCAAAGCGTATCAGTTGGAGTGGTTGGATTGTTTTGGTCATTGTAACGAATAATCTGTATAGAATCAGATAAAGTAGAATCAACACTACTGTTTATACTGTCCCAAAAATATATTATTACAGGATTTGCAGAAAAGAAAACGGTATCTATTACACTTCCGTTTACAGTAAAACTTGGGGCAGTTTGTAAAGTAGAATCTATCTCTCCTGTTCTGTGGCGAACAATGATTTTTGAAGTATAGTCCCAATCCGAACAACCTCCTGTTGCACAGCCCATTGTATAATGTAAATATATTTTTTGATAAGTTAAGCTATCGCTTGGCAACTCTCCCCACTCATCATAATTTCCGTACCAAGTCATGTCGGTATGGTCGTGAATACGAACAGTTGTTGTATCTCCTGCAAAAATTGTATTTGCAAATGCAAAAAGCAGTGAAAGTAGTAGTAGTTTTTTCATCTTATATTTTTTAGTTGTCAATCTCGGTTACTCCACCAGATACTATGAGTTTCATAATTTCAGAAGAATTTGCAGTTATAGGGGTGATGTATGAGCGTTCAGCTACAAAAAGCATTCCTGAAAAGTTGTAGGAATCAGGGCAATATACTAAGACTTTTCCATCTTTAATTCCTAATGAACTTAAATCTTCATTTGTGATAAAACCGATACGCTCAATAGTTGAATTTTCATAAAGTCTGACAAGTACAGCTTGATTAAACCCCTTCTTTTTCCCAACAAAAGTGTTCATTAAATCTTTCATGGAAGAATAGATGATTTGCAATAATGGAGCTCTTTTTAATAATTTTTGAAAAAATAAATTGATAGGGCTAGCAATTATTGCAGATCCAACAAAACCAATGAATGTGATAAGCGAGATAATTACAATTAAACCTAGTCCTGGGAACTGAAAAGGTAAAATTCCGTCAATTGTTTTAAATGTTAAATAGACTACATAAAACATTACGGATATAGGTACTATGTACAATAACCCTTGTAAAAAGTAATTTATAATTTTTTTCATATCTTTAAACTCTTATTAATTTTTGAAGTCATAAAAGTACTAATCTTAAATAACAATAACCATAAAAAAAATGATTTTAATTATTATTCATATAAGCTTTACCAATAAAATTATTAGTTCAAAACATATTTGAACAAATAAGATTATATTGTAAAATTAAGTAGATTAAACCTTTTGAGTTATTATACGTCTACTTTTGTGTCATACTAACTAATTTAAAAAATAAAAATCATGAATAAAATACTTATTGCTTTTACATTGTTTACTACAGTAATTTTTGTAAAAGCACAAAACTTTAATGGATTTGCTTTATACAACCCTCAAGGGCAAACAACTACTTACCTAATTGATGAAAATGAAAACATTGCTCATACTTGGAATATGAATACGGAATGTAACTATACTGTAGCACTAAAAGAAAATGGAAATTTAGTGAGAGGTACTAAAAATAATGGAAATCAATTAAGTGGTGCTGCTGATGCAGGGAGAGTTCAGGAGATAGACCCTCAAGGTAATATTGTTTGGGATTATATTTATTCTACTGCTAATTATTTGAGTCATCATGATTTAACTTTGGTGGGCGATAATGTTTTAATTACAGCTTGGGAAGTAAAAACCTCAATTGAGGTAAATAATATGGGGTATGATAATGCTACATCTGATAAATGGCCTACTCATTTTGTAGAACTTGCAGATGACGGAAATGGAGGAGCAAATATAGTATGGGAATGGCATATTTGGGATCATATGATTCAAGATACAGATGCTAGTAAACCTAATTATGGAGTAATTTCAGATAATCCTCAATTAATAGATATTAATATGATTCAAGGAGGTGGAGGAGATTGGTTTCATGTCAATGGAGTAGATTATAATGAGGATTTAGATCAAATTGTTTTTTCTTCTCGTTTTGCATCTGAAATTTATATTATTGACCACAGTACAACTACTGCTGAGGCCGCTTCACATTCTGGAGGTAATTCAGGGATGGGTGGTGATATTATGTACAGATGGGGAAACCCTTCTAATTACAATATGAGTGGTGCACAAATAATTGATAATGCTGTACATGATGCTAGATGGATCACTGATGATGGAAGACCAAATGGTGGATTTTTACAAATATTCAACAATAGTGGTGTGAGCAATAATCAATCGGCAATTGATGGTATTCAAACGCCATGGGATGCAACGACTTCTACTTATTTAAGAACTCCAGGACAAGCATTTGGTCCTGCATCATATACAACAAGATATGCTTGTGCTTATTCTGCTTCTGGTCAATCAGCTTCTGACAGGATGTCAAATGGGAATATCTTTGTGAATGCTTCAAGCGGACAAGGAGGGGCAGGAGTGATGTATGAGGTGGATTCTTTAGGAACAATTATTTGGGGGCCTTATAATGCACAATCTCAAAAAGGATTTAGATATGAATGTGATTATCCAGGAATTATTGCTTTAGAACAATATATGATTTCTACAGCAACTACTTCTTGTTTTACTGTTTCATCAATAGGAAATGAAATAACTTCTGGACAGATTTCTATTTATCCTAACCCTACAAAAAATGTGGTTACAATAAAATTTGAGTCAGTTGAATTGCAAAATATTGATATTCGAATTATCAACTCTATAGGACAAAATGTATATAGTAATTATCTTAATAATTATATGGGGTCAGTAAATGAAAAAGTAGATTTATCTTTTTTTTCGGAAGGGCTTTATTTTGTGAAAATTACTACCGATAAAGGGCAGTCAGTTACTGAGCGAATAGCTCGTATAAAATAGATGTTGGCAAGGCGCTACATATTTCTATTTCTATTCTTTTTGCTGCAGTTTAATTCTTTTTCGCAAAGCAGTTTTTATGCAGTAGATTCCCTTAGAGAAATCCGTATTTATTTTTATGCTACTGATTGGGATAAGCAGTTAGACAGCCTTTATGTAGTTGGCGATAATGATAGAATTTTAGCAGATATTACAATTGATGGCGATTCTTACGATAGTGTTGGTGTGCGTTACAAAGGCTTTAGCTCAGTTTCGGTCAATCGCCTTAAAAACCCGTTTAATATAAAATTAGATTACATCATTGACGGACAAGATCATCAAGGGATTGACAAATTAAAACTATCGAATGTAATACAAGATCCTTCTTTTATTAGGGAGGTGCTTACTTATGAAATTGCTGCCCATTACATGCCCTCAGCACAAGCAAACTTTGCGAATGTTTTTATTAATGATACGCTTTGGGGATTATATACTAATGTACAAGCGGTAAACAAATCATTTCTTAACGAGCATTTCGATAATAAGTATCATCCCTTTTTTAAATGCAATCCTGAGAATCTGAATATTAATCCAGGTGGGGAGAATTCTAATTTGAGTGATACTCACGGAACTGATAGTTTGGACTATGAACCCTATTATAATCTAAAATCTGATTATGGATGGGAAGATTTGTATCATTTGATTGACACATTAAACAATCATATTGATAGTATTGAAAATATTTTAAATGTAGATAGAACTCTTTGGATGCACGCTATAAATTATACACTAATCAACTTTGATTCTTATATTGGTTATGGACAAAATTATTATTTATTCAAGGATGTAACTGGGCAATTTAATCCAATTCTTTGGGATTTAAATATGTCCTTTGGAAGCTTTCAATTAACAGATGCTTCTTCACTTTATTTTAACGGATTTGACATTTTGCAAGCCCAAAATATGGATCCTTTAGTCCATCATTCTGAGATTTCTATTGCCCCAAGACCACTGCTCAGAAATTTATTTCTTAGCGAAAGAAACAGAAAAATGTATTTAGCACATATCCGAACTATTATTCAAGAACACTTTGCAAATCAGCATTATTCTTCAAGAGGGCAAGCTCTTCAAAACTTGATTGATTCTTCTGTGCAAAACGATACCAATAAGTTTTATTTATATTCCGATTTTACGACAAATCTGACTAATCAAGTTGCACTAGTTACAGCAGATTGCCCAGGAATTACTCAATTGATGGATGCTCGAACTACTTATTTGAGTAATTATACTGGCTTTAGTGGCGAGCCAACAATTGCTAATATCTCAAATAGTCCTCAAAATATTATTTTGGGGAATGATGTTTGGATTTCTGCTGAAATTAATGATGCTACTGATGCAATTTTAGCTTATAGATTTGGGAAGAATATGGCTTTCAAAAAAACTATTATGTATGATGATGGATTGCATAATGATGGAATTTCAAATGATGGAATTTATGGTGGAAAAATTCCGAATGCAGCAAATTCTATTGACTATTATTTGTATGCTGACAATGATTCTGCTGGAGTTTTTTCCCCTGTGAGAGCCGCTTATGAATTTTTTACCTTGCAAGCCCAATTGCAAGTAGGAGATGTGGTGATTAATGAAGTAATGTCTAATAATACAAATACAGCAACAGATGGAAGTGGAAATTTTGAAGATTGGATTGAACTTTATAATACTACTAATTCTCCTGTTTCAACTAATGGATTATTTTTAACAGATACTGCTGGTATTTTACAAAAATGGGAATTACCATCTTATACAATTCCTGCTAATAATTACTTGGTTATTTGGGCAGATGAAGATGGAAATCAAGGAGGTTTACATTCCAATTTTAAACTATCAAATCTTGGTGAAGAACTTATTTTAACCAATGCTGATAGTGTGTTAATTGATTCAATAACTTTCCCTCCACAAGGAGCAGATACTGCTTATGCACGAGTGCCAAATGGAAGCGGACCTTTTATTTTACAGTTACCAACATTTGATGCCAATAACGATTTTATTAGTTCAGTTCAAGAAAATTTTGAGGAAATAAAAATTTATCCTAATCCTTTTATAGATGTTTTGCTTTTAGAAAATAAAGATGATATTATTGTACGAAATGTACTGGGAAAAGAAGTTTTTCGAGCAATTAATATAAATAGAATAAATACATCAAATTGGAAAACAGGAGTTTATTTCATACATTTGAAAGCAAAAAACAAAACTACTAAAGCAATTAAAATTAATTAATTATGAAACGATTTAAGTTCACGAATACAAATAATAAAATAGCTACTGTGAGTAAAAAAATAATGTTACTTTTAATAAGTGCAATTTCTTTGCAAATTGGAGCTCAAACTATTACAAATTTCACAACTGCTGATGGCTTAATAAATGATGCAATAAATTGTGTAGCAGTAGATGCTAATGATAATATTTGGCTAGGAACTTCTAGTGGAATTTCTAAATTTGATGGTGTGAATTGGACAACTTACACCACTGCTGATGGTTTGGTAAATGATAATGTAAAAGCAATTACTGCTACTGCAAATGGAAATATTTGGGTAGGAACAGATTTTGGCGTTTCAAAATTTGATGGTGTGAATTGGACAACTTACACCACTACTGATGGTTTGGCTATGAATCAAGTTGCGCATATTGCCCAAGCACCAAATGGTGATTTGTGGTTTGCGCATGCTTCTTTTTCTGCTGGAGTAAGTCGACTTGTTGGAACTACTTGGACCACTTACAGTAGCCCAGATTTGCCAATTAGTGGAGTAGCCGCTACTGCTTTTGATGCTAATGGAGATAAATGGTTTGCCACTCCACTTGATGGAACAGTACATTATGATGGTACAACTTTTACAACTTACACTATAAACAATGGTTTAGTAAGTAATTATAGCACTGCTATATTGTGTGATAATAACCAAAAATGGATAGGGACTTCTAGTGGAATGTCTGTTTTAGATGCTACAAATACAAGTGTAACTAATCATACGCAAATGTATATTTTACCCCCTCCAGATACCTTAAATCCTGTAGTCGATATTGCACAAGATGGTTTTGGTAGAATTTGGACTACTATATATGTTGGTTATTTAGCTGAAGGTGGTGTAGCTTTTTGGAATGGAACTAAATGGGAAGATTTTGATGTTTCGGATGGATTAGCAGGGCCAAATGTAAGAGAATTAGCAATTGATTCAGATGACAATGTTTGGGTAGCTACTTCAACAGGACTATCTAAAATAGTGTCAATTCCATCTTCTTTTGAAGAGCTAATAAATAACAAACAGCAAAATTCTACAAAAAAACTCATTTCTGTAATAGATTTTTTGGGGAGAAAAACAAAAAACACCAATCAAATTCAATTGTACATTTATGAAGATGGAACTGTGGAGAAAATAATTTTTGTAGAGTAATTTCCCTTTCCCCATTTTCCTGTTAATAAGTAAATAATTTACTTTAAATCTAAGGCAAGTGTATTTGTAATTTTGGGAATCTAAAAGAAAATCAGAAACCCATGAAAAATACAATCGTTCTTTTTTGTTCTATTTTACTTATTCTTTCTTCTTGCGTTACCCCAAAAATGCACAATGCGTTACATACCCAATATGATAATGCAGAGCTGCAAATTGTAAAAAAAGATAAAAAAATCATTTCTTTAAGCGAGAAAGTAGAGGAGTTAGAAGGAAATGTTGCAAACATCAAAAAACAATTAGATGCCATGCGAAACGATTCTATTCAGAATGGAAAAGCATTGGTGTTGTTGCAAAATACTTATGATGAGCTAAGCAGTGCTTACGATTTGTTGGCAAGTAAAAACAGTAGAAATATGGCGGAAAAAGCCAAAGAAACCAAAGCGCTTTTAAAGCAGTTAGAAGAGGCACAAAATAACCTTTTAACAAAAGAAGATGAGCTGAATAATTTATCTAATTCCTTAGCTGAAAAACAATTGGCACTTGAAAATGCCCAAAAAGAATTAGAAGCGCGTTCTGCCAGAGTTGCCGAATTGGAGTCCATTATAAACAAAAAAGATTCCATAGTTACCGCCCTAAAACAAAGGATTTCTAAAGCACTTATTGGTTTGGAGGGAGAGGGGCTTACAGTGGTGCAAAAAAATGGAAAAGTATATGTATCATTAGAAGAAGATTTACTTTTTGCTTCTGGGAAATATCAAGTAGGAACTGCTGGTATTTCAGCATTGAATAAACTTTCAGCTGCATTAGCTGGCCAAAAAGACCTAGAAATTTTAGTAGAAGGGCATACCGATAGCATTCCACTGAGCGGAAAATCTGCTGTAAAAGACAATTGGGATTTGAGCGTGTTAAGAGCAACAGCTGTGGTGAAAGTCCTTATGAGTAATCCTAATTTAAATCCTACTCAGCTTACAGCTGCCGGAAGAGGGGAATTTATGCCCTTTAAAAGTAATGCTACCGCTGAGGGAAGATCAGCCAACAGAAGAATTGAAATTATCTTAGCGCCTAATTTAGATGATTTGTTCGATTTGCTAGAAGAATAAACGAAAAACTTCCTCAATTTTTCCGCATTGCTTGATGCTGATTTTGAAATCTTTTTTGCTGAGTTTAGAATGTTTTGAAATAACGATTTGCTTATAGCCCAACTTCTCAGCTTCCAAAATTCTTTCTTCAATTCTGGTAACTGCACGCAATTCTCCGGACAAACCAATTTCAGCAGCAAAACATACTTCCATTCCCAAAGGGACATTTTTATCAGAAGAAAGTACAGAACAAATAACCGCCAAATCGGTAGCGGTATCGTCAATTTTTATGCCGCCAGTAATGTTCAGGAAAACATCTTTTGCGCCAAGGCGAAAGCCACATCTTTTTTCCAAAACTGCCAAAAGCATATTCAGTCGCTTGCCATCATAACCGGTAGCTGACCTTTGAGGCGTGCCATAAACGGCAGAACTTACCAAGGATTGAATCTCAATAAGCAATGGACGAGCTCCTTCCATAGTTGCTGAAATAGCCACTCCACTTGTGGGTTCATCTCTCTGGGAAATTAAAATCTCACTTGGGTTAGATACTTGCCTTAATCCACCTTGCCCCATCTGGTAAACTCCTAATTCGGAGGCAGAACCAAAACGATTTTTAATAGTCCTTAAGATTCGATAAACATGATTTCTATCGCCCTCAAATTGTAAAACAGTATCTACCATATGTTCCAGAATTTTTGGACCTGCTAATGAGCCATCTTTGGTAATGTGTCCAATTAAGAAAACTGCCGTTCCTGTTTCTTTGGCAAATTTTAAAAGCTCGCCAGTGCAACTCCTAATTTGAGAAACACTTCCAGGAGTAGAATCAATCATAGCGGTATGCAAAGTTTGAATGGAGTCTGCAATTAAAATATTGGGCTGTAACTTTTCAATTTGCTGAAAAATATTTTGAGTGGAAGTCTCGCACAAAATAAAGCAGTTTTCGCTCGTTTGGCTTATTCTGTTTGCTCGCATTTTTATTTGTTTTTCACTTTCTTCCCCTGTGACATAAAGCACTTTTTTGGTTTTCATTTGCAATGCCAATTGCAAAAGTAAAGTAGATTTTCCAATGCCTGGGTCACCACCCAAAAGCACAATAGAACCAGGAACAATGCCTCCTCCCAAAACTCTGTTTAGTTCTTTATCAGGAGTGTCAATTCGTTTTTCGTTTGTAAAATCAATTTCCGAAATTAAGGAAGGCGTATTTGTTTTACTATTTTTCCCAGTCCAACTTTTTGTCTTTTCTTCCCTGTTTATCACCTCCTCCACATAAGTGTTCCACTCATTACATTGAGGGCATTTACCCAGCCATTTTGGCGATTGGGTGCCGCAATTCTGGCAAAAAAATGCTGATTGAACTTTTTTAGCCATTCTTTATTTTGTCAATAATATTAGTGGTGGAATAACCTTCTGTAAGTGCAATGGTGACTACCTGACCACCATTTTTCTGCACAATGTCATGTCCAACGATTTCCGTAATTTGATAATCCCCACCTTTTGCTAAAATATCAGGGTTTATTTCTGCAATTAAATCATAAGGTGTTTCCTGAGAAAAAAGAACAATAACATCAACAAAGCTGAGTGCAGCAAGTAAAAGAGCTCTTGAATCCTCCTCAACAATTGGTCTATTTCCCCCCTTTAAATTTTTAATAGAAATATCCGAATTTAGTCCAATGATTAGGCGATTTCCTAAATCGGCAGTTTTTGCCAATACCTCAACATGTCCTTTATGAAGAATATCAAAACAACCATTAGTAAAAATAACTTTTTCACCATTTGCTTTCCAACTTTCCAATCTAGATTTTAACTTTTCCAAACAAAGGATTTTATTGTTTATTTCTTTAAGATGTGACATGTTTTTTCTTTTTGGTTAAAAACAAAATTAACAAAGAGATAGACCCCATAATAATAGCTACTAATGTTTGTGCAACATGCACAATTGTAGGGAACACTAAAGCAGGATTATAATCGGCTGACTGAGAGTTCAAATCTATAAATCCTACCCCTAATACAGCTAAGCCAATCATAACAATTGCATGGTAAGAACCAATACCTCCAGGAGTTGGGATTACCATACCAATCCCTCCAAGAACTAAAAGGAATAATCCGTCAGAAATTCGTAAATGAGTTGTTTCATTCATGCTAAAAAAACAAACATAAGTCATTAAAAAATACATAATCCAAATACTAAAAGTATGCGTCCAAAAAGCAGATTTAGATTTCATATTTTTTATACTTTTAAAACCTTCTTTCAAGCCATCAATAAATTGTAAAATCCTTTCGTAAAATTTTGATTTGATTATCCATCTTTTAATTAAAAAATATGCAATTATAAGGCCAATAAGTAATCCAGTATAAAAAGCATAATTTGTACTTTCGGTTGTGTCGGTAATTTGTTGTGCTTTTAGGGTAGTGTAAAATTTAAAAATAGTTGGGAATTTTAATACGATAGTAAGAAGAATTAACCCAAACAGGAATGCAAAATCAATCACTCTTTCAATCAAAATAGTGCCGAAAAGTTTATTTACCGGTATTTTTTCTACCCTATTTAATGCGGTGCATCTTGAAATTTCGCCAGCTCTTGGAATAAATAAGTTAGTAAAATAACCAACCGAAACAGAAGTAATACTATTCATTTTGGTAGAATTATACCCTAAAGAATCAATTAAAACTATCCATCTGAGCCCCCTACTTACATAAGCCCAAGCCCCAAAAATCATAGAAAGAATTACCCATTTTGTATCTACTTTTCTTATTTCTTCTATAAGTTTAATAGGGTCTTGATTTCTGAAAAGAAAATATAAAATAAAAAAAGCAAATGCAAAAGAAACTACATACTTTAAAAGTTTTAAAAAATAATTCGCATTGTTTTTTACCATGGCGTAAAACTAAAAAATTATATTATCAATAAGACGAACGCCTCCTACAAAAGCTGCAATGCAAATAGTATTCTTCCCTTTTTCTTGAAAAGAAGATATAGTTTGTAAGCTATTTGCACTTGCAAATTCAAAATATTCAAGGGTGATATCATCATAGTTTGAAAATTGAGTATGAATTATTTTTTTCAATTCAGCAATTGTTTTAGTTTCTTTATTTTCTTTACAGAAAAACAAAGATTTATAAAGCAAAGAAGCTCTCTTTAATTGCTCTTTATTAAGCAATTTATTTCTAGAGCTCATGGCTAAGCCATTTTTTTCTCTAACGGTATGAACACCAATAATTTCAACAGGAAAGTTAAGTTTTTTTGTAAGTGCTTTTACAATCAAAAGTTGTTGCAAATCTTTTTGTCCAAAGAAAGCTTTTTGGGGCTTTATTAGTGTAAAAAGCTTTTCAATAATGGTAGCTACTCCATCAAAATGCCCTTTACGATATTTGCCTTCCATTTCATTTTCTAAACCATTAAAATCAAAGTGCTTTGCCTTTTCTTCACTTCTGTACAAATCTGAAGTATCAGGATTGTAAAGTACATCACAATTTATTTTTTCAAGCTGCGTTATATCAGCCGAAAGTGTATTAGGATAATTATTGAAATCTTCTTTACTGTCAAATTGAGTTGGGTTTACAAAAATGCTACAAACTACAACAGAACATTGCTTTTTTGCTTGTAATAATAGAGCTAAATGCCCTTTGTGTAAAGCCCCCATTGTTGGTACAAATCCTATTGAAAATTTTGAATTTAAACCAGACAAATAAGAAGTAAGTTCGTTTTTAGTTTTTAAAATAATCATTTTGCAAATAAAAATGAAACGACAAAACTAAAGCAATTGCTTGATAAAAATCATATATTTTCGTAAATTTGCATACTTAATATAAAATTATGGGAAAGAAAAAAGTATTATTCGTATCACAGGAGATATATCCTTATTTGCCTGAAACCGAAATGTCGTTAATTGGCAGGCATCTTCCACAGAAAATCCAAGAAGATGACAAAGACGTTAGAATTTTTATGCCAAGATTTGGAGTAATTAATGAAAGAAGGCATCAATTACATGAAGTAATTCGCCTATCTAGAATGAATTTGATTGTAGATGATTTTGATCATCAGCTTATTATTAAGGTGGGCTCTATTCAATCCGCTAGGATGCAAGTTTATTTTATAGATAATGAAGATTATTTTCCAAAAAAGAAACATTTTCATGATGAAAATGGAGAGTTCTTTTCTTATAATGATGAAAGAATGATATTCTTTTGCAAGGGCGTAATTGAAACGGTTCGAAAATTAGGATGGTCGCCAGATATCATACATTGTCATGGATGGATATCTTCATTAGTCCCCCTTTATATCAATAAATTATATAATGAAGACCCTTTATTCTCTAAGGTAAAAGTGATTTATTCTGCTTATGATACTGATTTTAAGGGAGAATTAAGTAATAATATAATCGAAAAACTTTTGTTTGAAAGCAGATTAAATGAAAAAGATATTGAGGTTTTGAAAAAACCAGATTGCTTATCTCTTAATAAATTAGCTATTGATTATGCGGATGCTATAATTAAAGTTGGTAATAAAATTGATAAAAGAATTCTAAAACATATTGATGCTTGCAAAAAGCCAGTAATGATACACCCTGGTGGAGAAGATGGAGAATACGCTAGAGAGTATGCTAGTTTTTATGAGGAACTTTATGAAGATGTTGAAGAGGGTGAGCTAGAACTAACGGATTAAGTAAATGAACAAATACATAAGCACTTTTTATTTTTGTGCAATAACTCTTATATTTTCCTGTACCGACCCAAACTTAATTGGACTTGAAGTTCAACCGCCATCAGATGGGATTAGCGTATCGCTAACTTCAAACAAAAACAACCTAAAACTAAGCACTATTTCTGAGGATTCATTACGCTCAGATGAGGCAAGCACTTTACTTTTAGGAGCAATTAATGATCCAGTATTTGGCAATAATCAAGGCTTTTTTTTAACCCAAATACTACTATCAGGAAATAGTATTGATTTGGGAGATTATTCTCAAATAGTGGTGGACTCTTCTTTCATTACTTATAATTATTCAGGTTATTATGGGGCTATTAATAATCAGGTTGATATTGGTATAAGAGAGTTGGAAAGACCCATTAATACTTGGGATTTTCAAGGAATATTTAAAGATTCAGTGTATTATTCTAATTTCTCTAATTGGGATTCAAATCCTGGCGAATGGGTTGAATCATATTCGATCATTGATGAAGATACGATAAGCCCTATACTCAAGATTAAGCTTCATAATTTGAAAATAGAAGAATTTTTGTACAATGCTATTGGATTGGGGGAAAATAATTTTATTGACAATGAAACATTTTTAAATCATTTTTCTGGTTTAATGGTTTGGGCTAGCTCATGGAATAATACAATACTTTACTTAAATCCAACAGGAACAAATTCAAAAATGAGCATTTATTACCATAATATTAATGATGCTGATTCGGTATTAAGTTTAGATTTTTCTCTTTCAGGAGATGCGGCAAGAGTTAATCTTTTTAATGATAAAGATATGTCGCAATTATTGCAACAAGCCGATACTTCTACCAATACTTATGTTCAATCCATGGCTGGTTATAAAACAGTAATTGAAATTCAGCATTTGGATACACTAAAAACATTTTTCAAAAATAAAGCCATTAACAGAGTGAATTTAAGTTTTGAATTAGATGGCACTGATACTATGAATTATTCCGCTCACAACAAATTATTTTTAGTAAGAGTAGATGAAAATGGGAAGGACTTTTTTCTCTCTGACCTTATTTTAGAAGGAGAAGAGTATTTTGGTGGTAAATTAGAAAATGGAAAGTACACTTTCAATATAACTAGATATTTTTATCAACTTTTAAATAATGAGGATTATACCAATAAATTATATTTAGTAGCTTCAGGTGGGGCAATAAATGCCAGCCGAACTATTTTACCGAAAAATAAAATAAGTTTCAATATCATTTATACCGATTTATAATGTGTGGAATTGTAGGATATGTAGGTGGCCAGCAGGCCTATCCAATTGTAGTAAAAGGACTACATAGATTGGAGTATAGAGGTTATGATAGTGCTGGAATTGCCATCACAACTGAAAATCATTTAAACATTTACAAACAAGCTGGCAAAGTTTCTGATTTAGAAGATTTTGTAAAAGGTAAAAATATTGATGGAAATATCGGAATTGGACATACTAGATGGGCAACTCATGGAGTGCCAAATCAAATAAATGCACATCCACATAAGTCGGGTGACAGTAATTTAGCACTTATACATAATGGGATTATTGAAAATTATGATTCTTTAAAAAAAGCTCTAATAAAAAGAGGGCATATATTTGAAAGCGAAACAGACACAGAAGTGCTTGTACATTTGATTGAAGAAATTAAGAAAAAGGAAAAAGTAAATTTGTTTGAAGCGGTTCGTTTGGCACTTAATGAAGTAGTTGGGGCTTATGCTATTCTAGTAATTGATAAAGGAAATAAAGAGGAAATGATAGCAGCTAGAAAAGGAAGTCCACTTGTAATTGGGATTGGGAAAGGCGAGTATTTTGTAGCTTCTGATGCTACGCCAATTGTAGAATATACTAGGAATGTTGTTTATTTGGAAGATGAGCAAATTGCGAGAATCAATAAAGGTGAGGAATTGGAAATCAAAACCATTTCTAACATTAAAAAAACGCCTTATATTGATGAGTTAGAGCTTAGCTTAGAAGCCATTGAAAAAGAAGGGTTTGAGCATTTTATGCTCAAAGAAATTTTTGAGCAGCCAAAATGTATTTTAGATACCATGCGTGGGAGAATCAATGCTAAAACTGGCGAAATTACTTTGGGTGGAATTCTGGATTATGAAAAGAAAATATTGAATGCTGAGCGTATTATTATTGTGGCTTGTGGTACTTCTTGGCATGCCGGTCTTATTGGAGAATATTTGTTTGAAGACTTGGCAAGAATTCCGGTTGAGGTGGAATACGCCTCAGAGTTCCGATACAGAAACCCTATTATAACTGAAAAAGATGTGGTTTTGGCTATTTCTCAATCGGGGGAAACAGCAGATACCATGGCAGCATTGGAACTTGCCAAACAAAAAGGAGCTACTATTTTAGGGATTTGTAATGTGGTTGGCTCCTCTATTCCAAGATTAACAGATGCCGGAAGTTACACTCATGCTGGCCCGGAAATAGGGGTGGCATCTACCAAAGCATTTACCACACAAGTGGTGGTGCTTACCCTTATGGCACTCAGGATTGCAAAAGAAAAAGGCACACTTTCCGCTACCGAGTATCGCCAAATTATTACCGAACTGGAACTCATTCCTGAGAAAGTGCAAAAGGTATTAAAATCAGATGATATGATTAAAGAAATAGCAGCTGAATTTAAAGAGGCAACTAATTTTTTATATTTAGGTAGGGGTTACAATTTCCCAGTTGCTTTGGAGGGAGCACTGAAACTTAAAGAAATTTCCTACATACATGCAGAAGGCTATCCAGCAGCAGAAATGAAGCACGGCCCAATTGCACTTATTGATGAGCACATGCCCATTGTGGTGCTTGCCACTCGCAAAGGGAATTATGAAAAAGTAGTTAGCAATATACAAGAGGTCAAAGCAAGGGGAGGACGACTGATTGCCATTGTAACAGAAGGAGATAAAACAGTAAAAGAAATAGCTGATTATTGCATTGAAATTCCATCTTGTTTTGAAGAGTTGATGCCACTCCTTTCCATTATTCCATTGCAATTGCTCTCTTACCATATTGCAGTAATACGAAATTGTAATGTGGATCAGCCAAGAAATTTGGCAAAGTCGGTAACGGTTGAATAGTTAGAAAGGGTAATTTGTGAAGATACCTTTTTTCTGTTCTGATTGTGAATGTAATTTTCATCACTCCATTTATATTCTTTTCTATCAATTTTAGTAGGTGGAATAGTATAACTATTCTCACCTTTTCTAATTATAAACTTCCCATTCTTATTCTTATATCTGATATCGTTTATAATTGGTTTTTTAAATATGATTTTAAATGTATGTAGTTTAGTTTCTTTATCCCAAACTACTTCTATTTTATCTAAAAATTTATTCAGAAAATCTTTTCTCTTTTTGAGTTCTGTTAGTTCTGATAATTCGTGATATTCTTCATCAAATATATTTAACCATTCAATCCATTTTTTATCATCTACTAACTCATCAATTACTAAACTAATTTCATGAAGTTTCTGATTATTTGTAGATATATTTTCTTGAAGTTTACTCTTTAATTTCTCGTATTTATCTTTACTAACATTTCCCTCATAATATTCATCTTCTAAATCACTAATTAACCCATTATACTTATCAATACTTCTTAAAATATAACTTCTAGAATTTTCTTGTTTACGAATACTACCATTAATATCCATTCCATTTCTATCTGAAATAACTTTATCTATTATTTCTTTTTTAAATTCTTCCTTTATTAAATAACTGTTCTTCCAAACCTCTAATATTGAATCCCAAATTAGATTGTCTGTTTTATCAGTATTCATACTTTTATTTGACTTACATTTTGGATGTTTTTTCGGATTATTCCAATATCTCTCAACTGTCCGACAAACATAATTACTCATCTCATTTCCATTCTTATTTTTCCTTTTCTTCCTACCCATTAATTTACCACAACCATTACAAACTAAATATGTAGTTAAAAGAGTTTCATTATCTCTAACTCCACCATTAATCATCTTATCTAAACTTCTACTATTCTTAATTTTATTCTGAACTCTTTTCCATAAATCAGTTTCTATAATTTTAGGAAATATATATTGGTGTTTATATTCGTTTCCATTAACATCATTAAATACATAATCTGTATATCCTATATAGGATGTTTTTTTAAGTAAACTAACAATTGATCCTCTATTCCATATATCATTTCCTCTTCTTGTTTTCACACCATTTTTAAATAATTCTGATTGAATATATTTTAGAGTTTTTTTCTCGTCATACCATTCAAACATCTTCTTAACCCATTTACTTTCTTTTCTATCTTCTAATATTTTTCCATCTTTAACTTTCCACCCAAAACCAATCATACCACCACACCATTCTCCATTCTTTACTTTACTCAACTTTCCTAATACACTTCTCATTCTTCTAATACTATTTTCGTGTTCTGAAAATAATGATAGAACACCAAACATTAATCTGTCATTTGGACTTGAAAAATTATACTTTCCACTCTTTTCAAATAACCTAACATCATTCTTTCTTAATTCCCATTTTAATAAATTACTAACATTTTCATTTCTACTTAATCTACTCATATCTTGTATGAATAAATTTTTCACTTTACCTGATTTAATTCTGTTATATAATTGATTAAGAACCGGTCGATTATTTATAAATTCTGAATTAGATGATTTTCCTTTTTCATTCCAAATAATTGTAAGAGGAAAACTCATTTTACTACCTAATTCCATTCCTAACCTTTTCTGATTATCTAAACTATAATTATCTTCTTGATTTCTTGTTGAAACTCTTATATAAACATGTAATAAATCTTGTTCTCTAAACCCACTTCCAGACTTCTTTAAAAGAAAGTTAATCTTATCTTCATACTCATTCAGATTGTCTGAACTAATTTCTATACTACTTATTTTACTCTTTTTCATCTATATCTTTTTTATGTTTTTTCAATTCTTGAATTCGAAATGGAATAACTAATTTTTTATTACAATCATCACAACATCTTCCTTTTTGAATAGGTTGAGAATTATTTCCCCAATCCTTAATTTCTTTACTACAAAACACACATTCCTTAACACTATATACTAATCTATTTGTTAGTGATGTATGAGTTTTGTTTACATATAAATCAAACCAAACATACTGTAGATACTGAAATCGTTTATTACTGTATTCTAATTCTTCTTCTAATTGTTTTACTTTTTCTGTTGTGTCTAACTTTAATATTTTTTCTTCATTTTTATTTATCATTTTCTTTACTAATTTCCTTAATCTATCAATGTACTTCGTCATATAAATACATTCGTGAACCAATTCTGAATGTCCATGACATTCCCAACTTTCTAATAGTGAATATTCTATTTCTCCTTCACCCTCATCAATTAGATATTGTTCATTTTCACTTAAGTCACTATATCTATTAAGTAATTCATTTAATTGTTCTCTTTCATTTTTTGTTTCTTTTTCCATTTTTGTTTTCATTTTTTTAATTTTTATTATGATTAATTCTTTATCATAATAAAGATAAGAAAAGTTCTATTCTCTCTAAAAATATAAAATTTTCTATAGTAGAACTTATTTCGTATATTTGTTTTATGAAAAACTTTGAATATATAGATGAAATCACATTTGTAAAACTCTCATCTGAACAACAAAAAGAAATATTAGAATACCGTTCTATAAATGGATTGATAAAAAGAAAACTTAATAGTATTGATAGAAAAAGAGAACAAATTAAACTCCAACAACATGAAGTTAAACAACTAAAAAAAGAACACACTAAACTTTTGAAAAAGGTTAAGGTTTATTCTAAAAGTTATAATCCAATAATTTCAATTGTTCCAAATATTAAAAAAGGAAATATCTATTGGAATTGTAATGTTAAAGTAAGAGGTAATTTAAAATCGATTTATTTAGGGAGTGATAAATTAGTTAGGAAGTATCTACAAGAACAATATTCAACAAGATTGAATATTAGTAAAACGAAATTGAAGAAATTAATTGATTTTGAAGTAAGAGATAAAATTACTGATATGATAATTGATAATTACAAGAAGTTTCAAAACACTACTTTACGACTTGAGGATTTAGTATGATTTTTAGAATTTAAATTAGTTCATTTAAAGAACTGTGGTATTAGAGTTATATAATTTATCCAAACAAAAAAGAACATTAAAATAATGTTCTTTAAATATGGTTAAATGTTTAATTAAATAGATTTACTATGATGTTTTTTATACTCTCTATACATGTGGTCCATTAACACTCCAAAAACTTCAGGTTTAATAACCTTTTTATAAAAATCTATTTTATCACCATAAAAACCACTTACTTCATTTTTTAGTTTATCGTTAAACTCTTTCTTTTTATCATCTTCTGTATTATTTCCAATCATTACTTTTTGTAATTCTTCATCGGAATTTATTCTAGTCTGAATTTTACTTAAGTCAAGTAAATCTTCTTCTTTAAGTTCTACACCATAAACCTCATTAACTCTTTTTATGATTTCAGAAAGTAGTTCGGTTTCTTCCTCTTCTTTAGTTTTTCCAGTTCCATCATCTGAAGGTGGATCCAATGAACCAACCTCATCAGTCAACCCTAAATTAGATTCTCCAATCATTTGGATTCTTAATGAATCTAGATTTACTGAATCTGAGATATCAATTCTTTCAGATTTACCTTTCGGTAAAAACTTGTTTAAGTATTTGAGAAAAATAAATAGTTTCTCCCATTCGACTTCATTAAAAGTAACAATCTGAGATATGTAAGAATACAACCTACAAAAAGATTGAATTTTTGATTTGAATTCATCTCTTTGTTTATCTTCTTCAAGATTTCTCCAATTTTCTACAACTTGATTTAGAATTGGTTGAAGTTTTTCATCAGTTTCAGTTTGTTTGTAAAACTCAACACAAAATTCATCAACATGATTTTGAGTAAATACATTAAATTCATTTATCTCATATTGTAAGTCGTACAGTTTATCAGGTTCTGTTTCTCCACTTAATTCAGTTGATGTGAAGTAAGGTTGGAATGATTCTAATATACTTTCAGTATCGTTAACAAAATCTAAAACAAAAGTATCTGTCTTTCCACTTTTTGTTCTGTTAAGTCTTGATAATGTTTGAACACACTGAACTCCACCAAAAATAAACCTACTCAATTGAGTGGGTTTTTATTTATTCAAAAATTAT
>JACNLP010000033.1 GCA_014381465.1 Flavobacteriales bacterium
TGGGATAAAACCCATCTGTTTTAATCTCGTGTTGCAGTTATTAGTTGAACTTACAATTTTTAAAAAATAAAAAATAAATAAAATGAAAAAATTAACACTTATTACTTTGCTTTTTTGTTCAGTTGCTACATTAACTTTTGCTCAAGAAAAAGCGCATCAAATTTATAATAAAGATGGAAATAAAATTTCCTACAAAACAATGCTTTTCAAAATGAAGAATGCTGATGTGGTGTTGTTTGGGGAGAATCATAATGATCCTATTTCACATTGGTTGCAATTAGAACTTACTAAAAGTTTACATGAGAAGCATGGAGAAAATTTAATGCTAGGAGCAGAAATGTTAGAAGCGGATAATCAAGTGGTGTTAGATGAGTATTTACTAGGGTTTAGTAGAGAAAAAGATTTTGAGAAAGAAGCGAAAATATGGCCTAATCATAAAACAGATTACCGACCACTTTTACGCTTTGCAAAGGATAATGATTTACATTTTGTGGCTACTAATATTCCAAGGCGTTTTGCAAATATGGTGTACCGTTTTGGTTCGGACACCTTAGTTTATTTGCCAGAAGCATCTAAGCAATTTATTGCACCATTACCAATGTTGTACGATACATCTTTACATTGTTATAAAGAAATTTCAATTATGGCTGGAGGTCATGGAGGAGAAAATTTACCAAAATCACAAGCAATAAAAGATGCTACAATGGCTCATTTTATACATGCAAATATGAAAGAGGATACTAAATTTATTCATTATCATGGTTCTTACCATTCAAAATATCACGAGTCAATAATGTGGTATTTGTTGCAGTTAAATCCTGACTTAGCAATAAAAACTATTGAGGTAGTAGAGCAAGAAGATGTATCAGAATTTGACAAAGAACTTTTAGGTAATGCTGATTTCTTTATAGTTGTTGATGAAGATATGTGTAAGACGCATTAAAAATTAGGTTTTTCTTCTAAATCAGAATTGATAACTTTAAGAGTGAAAACAACAGAATTTTCATTCAAAAAAGTATTTTCCATTTCAGTATTTATGGCATTCATTACTCTTTTGTAATCGCCAAAAACTTGGGTGCTCATTCCGTTAGTTGCTACTTTTATAAAAGGGTGCTTTCTTAAATTTTTAATGAAGGAAATAATAGAAGGTTTGAATTCTTCCTTAAGTGGGTACATTGATATTTCTACTGAACAATCCATTATAAAGAATGTATTGCATTAGCAATTTCTGTAATAAGATTTTCATCTTTTTCAATCGCATTTCCTACTACTATAATATCTGCCCCTGCTTTGCAATTGGCAATTGCTTTTTTACCACTACTTATTCCTCCTCCAATAATTAAAGGAACATCAACTGATTTGCTTACAGAAGTAATCATTTGCTCAGAAATTGGGTTTAATGCACCACTTCCCCCATCCATAAAAATGAGTTTAAGCCCGAGCATTTCGCCTGCCATTGCTGTACATGCAGCCACTGCATTTTTTTCATGAGGGATAGGAGTTGTATTACTCATGTAAGAAACAGTAGTTGGTCTTCCGCTATCAATTAGCATGTATCCAGTTGATAAAACTTCAACAGATGATTGCTTTAAGATTGGTGCAGTAACTACTTGTTTCCCAATCAGCATTTCTGCATTTCTTCCTGAGATTAGCGATAGAAATAAAATTCCATCAGCCTTATCATTTACTTGCATTGCATTTCCTGGAAATAACACAACAGGAATTTCGGAATTTGCTTTTAAAGTTGAAAGACAGGAATCTAGGCTGTCATTTGTAAGTAAACTTCCGCCCACAAAAAGGTAGTCCGTATTTGCTTTTTTTGCTTTTTCAACAATAGTAATAAGTTGATTTTCATCTTGTTTGTCAGGGTCAATCAAAAGTGCAAATGATTTCTTTCCTTCTTTTTTGTTTTTTAATATGTGTGTGTAGATATTCATGTATTAGTTTCTTGTTGCTAGTTTTATGTGTTCTGAATTCAAAAAACATTTGGCCTTGCCGAACAAAAGTCGTTTAAAAAACGAGATTCTTCACTTTCGTTCAGAATGACAAATGTTTTTTCAATTGCAAACATACACTAAATAGTGATTATTTGTTTTTTGATAGTTTAAGATTAATTCTTGGCTTTTAAAATGTGCTTTTATTTGTCCTTTGTCTTTTTCTGAAAATTCTGGAATGATGATATCTTTTATGAAATCTACCTTTCCTTTTTGATGCCATTTGAAAACTGCTTCTTTCAGGCACCAAATTAAAGTTGCTTTTTCTTTTGTAAGATTATTTAAGTTCTTTTCTGCAACAAATTTTGATGACAACCTTAATGGTTTTTCCGAAATTTGTTCGATATCTATGCCAACTTGTTGCTCGCTAATAATTATAGCCACCAGTTCTTTGGAATGAGAAATAGAGATGAACTTTCCATTGTTTAATGTTGGTGCGCCAAACTCATTATAAGTGATTGTTTCGTTTGAACAAATTTCTTGGAGTAATAATCGACTTGCTAAAAACTCTTTTTTTCTTTTTTCGGTTTCAAATTTTGATGTGTCAAAATTGGCTCCAAGTTTTAAGAGATCGGTTAATTCCTCTGTAATATCCCAAATAGCAATTTGGCAATTATTTTCAGTATAGTTTTTGACGATCCCCATATTTTAATATATGATATTGTTTTGCGAATGTAATGATTATGATTATCTTTGCCGTCCTTAAAAAAACAAAATATGGAAACGGAAACTATGAATTATAAAGTAAAAGACATCTCCTTAGCAGATTGGGGTAGAAAAGAAATCACTTTGGCAGAGGCAGAAATGCCAGGATTAATGGCTACTCGTGAAGAATATGGAGATAGCAAGCCATTGGCTGGAGCTAGAATTGCAGGGTGTTTGCACATGACAATTCAAACTGCAGTTTTAATTGAAACATTGGTTCATTTAGGTGCTGAGGTAACTTGGTCATCTTGTAATATATTTTCTACACAAGATCAAGCAGCAGCTGCAATTGCACAGGCAGGAGTTCCTGTTTTTGCTTGGAAAGGATTAAGTGAAGAAGAATTTGACTGGTGTATTTTGCAAACTCTTACTGCTTTTGAAGGAGGTAAATCATTAAACATGATTTTAGATGATGGTGGTGATTTAACAAATATGGTATTTGACCGTTTCCCTGAAATGGTTGCTGATATTAAAGGACTTTCAGAAGAAACAACTACTGGAGTACACAGGTTGTATGAAAGAATGGAGAAAGGAACGCTTTTAACTCCTGCTATTAATATTAACGATTCGGTTACTAAATCAAAATTTGATAATAAATACGGTTGTAAAGAGTCATTAGTTGATGCTATAAGAAGAGCTACTGATGTAATGATGGCTGGAAAAGTTGCTGTTGTTGCTGGTTATGGTGATGTAGGTAAAGGTTCTGCAGCTTCTTTAAGAGGTGCTGGAGCTAGAGTTATTGTTACGGAAATTGATCCTATTTGTGCTTTGCAAGCGGCAATGGATGGTTTTGCTGTAAAAAGAATGGATGATGCCTGTAAAAATGCAGATATCATTGTAACAACAACTGGTAATAAAGATATTCTTCAATCTCGTCATTTTGAGAGTATGAAAGACAAAACAATTGTTTGTAATATTGGTCATTTTGATAATGAAATTGATGTAGCTTGGTTAAATGACAACTGGGGACACACGAAAGATACCGTGAAGCCACAGGTGGATATGTACACTATTGATGGGAAAGACATTATTCTTTTAGCAGAAGGCCGTTTAGTGAATTTAGGTTGTGCTACTGGGCATCCTTCTTTTGTAATGTCTAATTCATTTACCAATCAAGTTTTGGCTCAATTAGAACTTTGGAACAATACGGATGCTTACAAAAATGAAGTGTATATGTTGCCTAAGCATTTGGATGAAAAAGTAGCTAGATTACACCTTGCAAAAATTGGTGTAGAGTTAGAAACTTTACGACCAGACCAAGCAGAATATATTGGTGTAACTGTTGAAGGGCCGTATAAGCCAGAATACTACAGATACTAAGAAATAGATATAAGTATTTAGACATAAGATGTTAGATTGAAAAAGCCCGAATTATCGGGCTTTTTTTAATTGAAAGTTATTTTATTAACTAAATAACGACAAGCAAAAAACCAATTAGTTATAAATATAAAGAAAATCTCCCGAAAGGTTATTGGAATACTCTTTTAATGGAAGTATAGCAGGACCATCAATTGCATCTCCATTTTGATTAAGTAAAAATTTTGAATTACAACAATTACAAATCGCAATAGATGAATTTACAGAATCAATTCTTGCACATGTTAATGATGGCTCATAACTGCAATTTCTATCATAAGTTTTGTAAAGATTAAAATCTTGCCGATATACTATGATGCCTTTTACACCCTCATTTGCAATAAAAACATAATTACCTACAGTTTGTAAGTCAGAAAATAGGGGTAAACTAAGGTTCAAATTATAATCAACCATTACATTTTGTATAAAATCATCTTCTTTTTGGCAAGCAAAAAAAAGCAATAAGCCAACTGTTAAAATTCTAATTTTCATAGCAGTTGCAAGATTATATATTTTCCCAAAACTACATAGAAAATAAGAGATTATTTTTTCTTTTAAAGAAGTGTATAATTTTTTATTTCTTTTTATATCTTTACGCCCTTATTTTTGAGTTATCTAACTACGACAAATACAAACATTACAAATATGTTAAGAAAAATATACTTACTTTTTGCAACTGGGCTTATATCGTCAGTTGCCTTTGCGCAAACGGGTACTTTAAAGGGTACTGTATTAGATGCTTTGAGTGGAGAAGCTGTTCCTTTTGCCAATGTTATTATTGAAAGAAACGGAAGCCAAACTGCAGGAACTACCACCGATTTTGATGGGAAATTTACCATCAAGCCAATAGAGCCTGGAATTTATACTGTAAAAGCTACTTTCGTTGGTTACCAAACTTTTATGATGACTGGCTTAATTATTTCTGCAAACAAAATCACTTTTCAGGATTTAAAGATGTCCTCCGGTATTGAAAAAGGGGAAGTGACCATTGTGGAGTACAAAAAACCACTGATTGACCAAGATAATATTACAGGAGAAACTAAAACGGCAGAAGAAATTGTAGCCATGCCAACAAGATCTGTGGCTTCTGTTGCTGCAACTACTGCTGGAATTTACCAAAAAGATGAAGGAGAGGAGTTAAATGTAAGGGGTTCCCGATCAGATGCAACCGACTACTATATTGATGGAATAAAAGTAAGAGGAACTTTAGGCGTTCCACAATCTGCTATTGAACAAATTACAGTAATGACTGGTGGTTTACCAGCACAATATGGGGATGCAACTGCAGGAATTATTTCTATTACTACAAAAGGACCTTCTAATAAGTTTTATGGCGGTGCAGAAATAGAATCATCATCTCTTTTTGATAAATACAATAAAAATCTTTTCGGATTAAATATGTCAGGACCAATATGGAAAAAAAGAAATGATGATGGAACAAAAGGAAGTTCTGTAATTGGTTATTTTTTATCTGCTGAGTTTAGAATGGTGGATGATAATGATCCTTCAGCTATAGGTAATTGGAAAGTGAAAGATGATGTATTAGCCGATTTAAAAGCAAACCCTTTTCGTCCTGCTCCAGATGTTTCTGCTGGATTTTTACAAAATGCAGAATTTGTGCGCTTAGATGATTTGGAAAAAGTACAAGCAAGGCAAAATGTTGCTCAGAAAAGAATAAGGGTATCAGGGAAATTAGATTTTAAGCCATCTAAAAACACCTATTTATCATTAGGTGGAAACTATCATTACGATAAACATCATAATTATACAAGAGTTTATTCGGTTTTTAATTCTAATAATAATAGACAAGATATAGCAAAGACATGGAGAGTATTTGGAAAACTTACTCAAAAGTTCGGAGCACAAGAAGCAGACGATAAAGAAAGTGCTTCTACCATAAAAAATGCTTTCTTTACCATTCAAGCAGATTACACAAGAGAAACAGAAACTCAGCAAGATGATTCCCATAACGAAAATGTTTTTGAATATGGGTATATAGGAAAATTTGAAACATTGAAAGAAAATGTTTACGACTTTAGTCCTACAGGTATATTTGATACTATTGCTAATACTTATTATTCAGGGTATATTCATTCAGGGTGGAGAGACACTCTTTACACCTTTTCGGCAGGTTCGCAAAACCCTGATGCTGCTATTTATACCACAAAATATTATGAAATGTTTTCTGATTACGGTATGTCATCATTTGTTGGTGGCTATGGCTTAGATGGCGTTATCAGAACTCCATTGGACTTACAGGGAGTTGGACTTAGAAACGGAGAGCGATCACGATCTATTTATTCTCTTTGGTATCCTTTTGGTAGAGAGTATAATTATTATGGCTATGATTACGAAACACAAACTACTTTTAAAGCATCTGGTTCTGCCGATATTAAAGATCATGAGTTTTCTTTTGGTATTGAATACGAGCAAAGATTAGATGCATCATGGGGAGTAAACCCTATAGGGCTTTGGGGACTTATGAGACAACTAACCAACAAGCATCTTACCGAGCTTGATTTAAGCAACCCTCACCCAGTATTTGATGCAAATGGAATTTATAAAGATACTGTATATTATGATCGACTTTATGTTGCGGAAGAACAAGCATTCTTTGATAGAAATTTAAGAGAAAAGTTAGGAAAAAATGCGAATAATGTAGAATGGATTGATATTGATTTTTATGATCCTGATATGTATGATTTAGATATGTTCTCAGCAGATGAGTTATTGAATAATGGAGGCTCTTATGTATCTTATTATGGTTATGATTATTTAGGAAATAAATTTACAAATCAACCTTCTTTTGATGATTTTTTAAATAAAAAAGATGCAAATGGAAACTATACAAGACCAATTGCAGCTTTTCAGCCAATTTACACAGCTGGATATATTCAAGATAAATTTGCAATTGAAGATCTTATTTTTAATGTGGGCTTAAGGGTTGATAGATATGATGCAAACCAGAAAGTACTAAAGGATAAGTATTTATTATATGATACTTACACAGCAAGTAGTACAAAGGCAAGAGATTTAGGTAGCTTATCTCAGTTTGGAGAGGACTACTATGTATATGTAGATGATATTGCAAACCCTTCCTCTATTGTAGGTTATAGAAGTGGCGACAGTTGGTACGATCATACAGGTGCTGAAATATCTGATCCTGATATTTTGATAAATGCTGCAGGTGGTAAAATCGCACCAATGGTAAAAGACCCAACTGCTGCTGTAAATGGTGATTTAAGTACGGCTGCTTTTAAAGATTATGATCCACAAACTATATTGATGCCTAGAGTTGCTTTTTCTTTTCCAATATCTGATGAAGCACAGTTCTTTGCTCACTATGATGTACTTACACAAAGACCTCCTCAAAGAAGTCGTTTTAGCCCTACACAATACTATTTCCTAGAACAAAATATTGGTGGTTTGCTAAACAACCCAGATTTGAAACCTGAAAAAACGGTAGATTATGAAATAGGTTTCGCTCAAACTCTAAGTTTAAAATCGGCTTTAACTATTTCTCTTTTCTATAAAGAGTTAAGGGATATGATACAAGTAATGAATTTACCTGGGGCTTATCCTGGAAGATACATGACAATGCAAAACTTAGATTTTGGTACTGTAAAAGGATTATCTATCGCATTTGATTTAAGAAGAACAAATAATGTAAGCATGACGGCAAACTATACCTTGCAATTTGCAGATGGAACAGGTTCTTCTGCAACTTCTGGATTTAGTTTAGCCAATACTGAGCAACCTAACTTGAGAACTACTACTCCGCTTAGTTTTGACCAACGCCATACTATTTCACTTTCTGTTGATTATCATTATGGAGCAGGTAAAAAATATGATGGACCAGTATGGTTTGGAAAAAAGATATTTCAAAATGCTGGCTTTAACGCATTGCTTTTTGCTGGTTCAGGTACGCCATTTAGCAAGCAAGCCAATATCACTCAAGAAGCAGCTTTCGGAATTAATGACCGTTCTACTTTAGAAGGAAGTATTTTTGGCTCTAGATTGCCTTGGCAATTTAGAATAAGTACTAAAGTGAATAAAGAATTTGAAATAAAATGGAATGATAAAAAGAAGTCGTATGTAAATGTGTACTTACAAGTACAAAACTTACTTAATACCAAAAATATAATTAGTGTTTATAGAGCTACAGGAAATCCGGAAGATGATGGTTACTTAACATCTGCTGCTGCACAAAATGATATAAATACCAAAAATAATCCTGACTCTTTTGTCGATTTATATAGCATAAAGGTTAATGATCCTTCTAAATATAGTTTGCCAAGAATGATGAACTTAGGATTAACAATTAGTTTTTAATTAATAGAAATGAAATTAAAGAAAAATACAGTATTCATGAAAAATAAAGTTAAACAGATTTTTACTATTGCACTTGTATTGATTTATACCAGCACAATTGCCAAAGAAAATATTACAGGACCTGGAGCTAATACTGTAGTACAAACGAAAATTGCAGCAGCTTGTGCGGCAGCAACATCACAAACAGATTTGAATATTAATAATGTAAGAGCAACCATATTAGGTGGTGGTGATATGTGGTGGGATTTGAATGATGCAATGTACGAAATACCAAAAGGGAGTTTTAAAAACTCATTATTTGCTGGGGCACTTTGGATTGGTGGAGTAGATGCTGGAGGACAATTAAAAGTAGCTGCACAAACCTACAGACAAGGTGGTGATGATTTCTGGCCAGGACCACTGAATGTAAATACAGCAACAATCAACGATCAGGAATGTTTGGCTTTTAACAAACATTTTAAAATGGAAAGAGAAATGGTAGAAGAATTTATTGCCAGGAATCAAGACCCAACCTATACTATTCCTGATGAAATTTTAGAGTGGCCTGCACATGGAGGGCCCGGGCAAGACCCTTTCTTAGCACCTTTCTTTGATGTAAATGCAGATGGATTTTACAATCCCTATGATGGCGACTATCCTGATTATAATGTAACAGGAACAAACAAAGAAGCTAAACTTTTTGGAGATCAAACTCTTTGGTGGGTATTTAACGATAAAGGAAATATTCATACAGAAACAGGGGCCGACCCAATTGGACTTGAAATTCATGCACAAGCATTTGCTTTTGAAGCAGATAATGAGGTAAATGATATGACTTTCTATAATTATAAAATTATAAATCGTGCTACACAATCCTTAAATGAAACTTATTTTGGACAATGGGTTGATCCTGATTTAGGTAATTATTTAGATGATTACGTAGGTTGTGATGTTGGATTAGGATTGGGATTTTGTTATAATGGTGATGCTGAGGATGAAGGTGCTACAGGTTATGGTTTTAACCCTCCAGCAATTGGAGTTGATTTCTTCCAAGGTCCATTAGCTGATCCAGGAGATGGTCTTGATAATGATAGAGATGGAACTATTGATGAGTTAGGTGAACAAATTATCATGTCAAAATTTGTGTATTTCAATAATGATGGTTCTATGCAAGGAAATCCCAGTACCGGTTCACATTTTTACAATTATTTACAAGGGATTTGGAAGGACAATGTACCCATGACTTATGGAGGAGATGGAAAAGGAGGGGGTAATGGAGCAACAAATGAGCCATGTAACTTTATGTTTCCTGGATCTTCCGATTCGTCTTTGTTCTCTCAATATGGGGAGTGGACAGAAGTAACAGTAGGAAATACTCCAGCAGATAGAAGATTTATACAATCTGCAGGACCTTTTACATTAGAGCCAGGAGCTGTAAATCACATTACAGTAGGAGTAATTTGGGCAAGAGCACAGGGTGGAGGACCTTTAGCTTCAGTTGAATTGGTAAAAGTTTATGATCAAATTGCACAAGCATTATTTGATAGCAACTTTGATATTATTAATGGACCAGATGCTCCTGATTTGAATATAAGAGAGCTAGACAAAGAACTTATTTTTACAATATCTAATTCTTCTACTTCAAATAATATAAATGAAAGCTATAGTGAGAAAGATGCCTTTATTCAAAACCCTGTAAATATCCCAGGAAATCAGGATTATAATTTTCAAGGATATTTGGTTTATCAATTGTTAAATTCAACAGTTACACAAACTGATTTAGATAATCCAGACAAAGCCCGACTAATTTTCAGATCTGATATTAAGGATGATGTTAGCGCTATCATTAATCACTATTATACACCAGCTCCTGCTAATATTTGGACTCCTGTTGAAGAGGTAAGTGGCGTATTAAGTGCAGGAATGAAAGGATCAGTAGATAATGGAATAGAATATTCTTTTAAAATAACAGAGGATAGATTTGCTTTAGGAAATACGCGTTTGGTAAATCATAAAACATATTATTATATGGCCCTTTCCTATGCATATAATGAGGCAGAAATAAATGAAGACCCTTATGCAGATGCTTCAACTGACCCAGAATATGATGGAAGAAACAGACCATATCTTTCAGGGCGTAGGAATATTAAAGTAGAAAAAGGAATTCCTCATTTTACAGAACCAGAAGATGGAGGAACTGTGCTTAATTCTTCTTTTGGTGATGGCGTAAAAATTCAAAGATTGGAAGGTACAGGAAATGGAAATATACCTTTAGAATTCACAGATGAAACAATTACTGAAATTCTTAACTCTTCTTCTCACCGTTCATTTAATCCTATTTACAAAAACGGTTTAGGTCCTATTGATGTTTCAGTAGTTGATCCTGTTGCTGTGAAAAAAGGAACTTATATTTTCACTTTGGAAGATCCAATTCTTGATAACCAAAACAATATTTCTTCTTATGGAAAATGGGTATTGAAAAATGAAACAACAGGGAATGTTGTAGCAACTTCAACTAAACCAATTGAGGTTGGCTCAGAGAAATTAATCTCAGATATAGGGCTTACCATAAAAATTCAACAAGGAGTAAATCCAGCTGAAGACCCAGCACTTATTACAAATAATGGTTTGATTACTTCATCAATCGAATTTGAAAATATTAATGACAGATGGCTAACAGGTGTACCTGATAGAGATGATGAAAGTGGAATGTTTTGGGGACTGAACTGGATAAGGGCAGGATCATTTGAAGTAGATGCTGGCGGAAACACCCAGTTAAATGATTATTTTGTAAATGACGATCCAAATGGAATTTACGAATCTGCAGTAGAAAAGAGTACGGCTGTACCTTTTACTAATTTCTTGATGATTGGGAATGATTTTACTATGGAGTATTCAGGTGGAACATGGGCTCCTTATCATCTAACATCTTACTATAAAGATGGTCCTGGATTTACCCAATCTTCTTCACAGCTTGCTAGTATGGCTGATTTACATTCAGTAGATATTGTATTTACTGATGATAAATCCAAATGGTCAAAATGTGTGGTGGTAGAAGCACAAGATGATGATTTATTAACAGTAGGTGATCAAACAAAAATGGGATTGCGTCTAACTCCTTCAATTGATAAAGATGGTAACCCTACAAATGATGGTACCATGGGTATGAGTTGGTTTCCTGGCTATGCCATTAATTTAGAAACCGGAGAAAGACTAAATATAATATTTGCTGAGGATTCTTATCTCTCAGAAGATAATGGTAGAGATTTAAAATGGAATCCTACTTCTAATATTGTAACTAAAGAGGCTCCAATGTATGACCCTCAAACACAAACTTTCTCACAAGGAAGTTATTTACTTGGGGGTAAACATTTTATATATGTAATGGGCGGTAGTGCAGATGTAAAAAAAGATAGCACTTATATTAACGGAACTGAAAGTCCGAATTATGATGAGTGTGCTTGGATTTATAATCAGTTAAAAGAGTACACTTCTCCTGGTTATGCTGCCAATATTTGGCAAGTATTCAGGAATGCTACTTGGGTAGGAGTACCTCTGCTTAGCCCAGGAAGATCGCTTCTTGCTAATGATGCAACTGTGAAACTAAGAGTAAGCAAACCATACAACCAGTATGTAACCAGAGATGCTTCTGCTATTTTAGATAAAAATGATGATCTTGATACTGTTACTACTTATTTTGTAATGGGACAAAATTTGACTTATAACGGGAATACATATGCACCTGGTGATACTTTTACAACTGGGTCACTTATTACTTCTTTTGGAGGAAGTAGTAATGCAAGAGCTATTAGTCCAATTCCAGTGAATGGATTTAGCTCTATGTACCGATTTTCTACTGATGATATTGTAGCTGAAAAAGGAGATCATAATACTGCTGTAAATGCACTAGATATGATAAATGTAGTTCCTAATCCTTATTATGCTTATTCGGCTTACGAAACTTCTCAGCTTGATAATAGAATAAAAATAACTAACCTACCAACAAGAGCAACAATTTCTATTTATACTATAAATGGAACTTTGGTACGGCAAATGAAAAAGAATGATAAAATGACTTCAATCGATTGGGATTTGAAAAATACTTTTGGTATTCCTGTGTCATCTGGATTGTATGTAATACATATAGATGCAAAAGGAGTTGGAGAGAAGGTGCTCAAATGGTTTGGCGTTATGCGTCCTATTGACTTGGATACTTTCTAAATTATAGATAAAATGAATACTACTGAAATGAAAAAAATAAACAATTGGCTAAAAGCCCTTATAATTGTATCGCTTATTGTGCTGCCTGTAAAAGACAATTTTGCAGGTAATGAGCAAAGAGCTGGTCAAGCGGGAGCTTCTGAATTACTAATTAATCCTTGGGCAAGAAGCTCGGGTTGGGCAAGTGCTAATATTGCAGGCGTTAGAGGTTTGGAAGGAGTGTTTAGCAATGTAGCAGGTTTGGCATTTACATCTAAAACTGAACTAATCTTTTCTCGAACTAATTGGTTAATGTATAACGATAATGAAGCAGTAAGTTATATCAATACTTTTGGTTTTTCTCAAAAAGTGGGGGAGTCAGGCGTATTGGCATTGGGTATCATGTCCATGGATTTTGGTGATATTAAAATTACAACTGAAGATCTTCCTAATGGAGGAATTGGAACTTTTTCTCCTAAGTTTATGAATATCGGACTCTCTTATGCTAAAACTTTTTCTAATAGTCTTTATGGAGGGCTTACTGTTAAAATGATTTCAGAAAAAATATCAAATTTAAGTGCAAATGGAGTAGCTCTTGATGTTGGAATACAATATGTAACAGGGGCAAAGGATAATTTAAAGTTTGGTATTTCTCTTAAAAATTGGGGAGCTAGAATGTCCTACTCAGGGGATGGCCTTTCGTTTAGAGATTTTGTAAACCCTAATTATGAAATGACTGTTGAACAAAAATCTTCTGAGTTTGAGCTACCTTCACTACTTAATATTGGAATATCTTATGATTTACTTTATATGCAACACCGATTAACAGGTGCGGGAACTTTTACTTCCAATGCTTTCCAGAAAGACCAATACAGATTGGGAGGAGAGTATTCGTATAATGAAGTATTTATGGTTCGTTTGGGCTATACCTATGAGGAAGGAATTAGAACACCATCTACTAGAACTACAGCTCTAAGAGGGCCAAGTGGAGGTTTCACTATTGAAATACCAATGGGTGGAGGTAAAACTTTTGGTGTAGATTATTCTTACCGACATACCGATCCTTTCCAAGGAGTTCATGCTATAGGAGCCAGAATAAACCTCTAATTAAACAAAATTATTTTTAAACAAAGAGGGAAAAAATTCTTTCTTTGTATAATGCTATGTTATTATGAGCGATATAAAATATTTTACTAAGGAAGGACTACAAAATTTGAAGGATGAATTAAATCATCTGAAAAATGTAGAACGCCCAAATATTACCAAAGAAATTGCAGAAGCAAGAGATAAAGGTGATTTGTCGGAAAATGCAGAATATGATGCGGCAAAAGAAGCGCAAGGAATGTTGGAAGCAAAAATTGCAAAAATTGAAGAGCAATTAAGTCAAGCAAGAGTGCTTGATGAAAGCGAATTAGATACCTCCTCTGTACATTTACTCACCAAAGTTACCATCAAAAATATTGAAAATAACATGCAATTTACTTATACTATTGTGCCCGAATCGGAAACAGATTTAATGGCAAAAAAGATTTCGGTTGAGTCGCCCATAGCACAAGGATTATTGGGTAAAAAAGTAGGAGAAATTGCTGAAATAAATGTACCAAATGGCATCATGAAATTTGAAATTATTGCCATAACGACTTAAACAATGTCAAGTGTTTTTACTAAAATAGTAAATGGTGATATTCCTGCATACAAAGTAGCAGAAAACGAAAGATTCTTGGCTTTTTTAGATATTTTCCCTCTTGCTAAAGGACATCTACTTATCATTCCAAAAAAAGAAACCGACTATATTTTTGATTTAGATTCGGAAGAATTTATGGCACTTTGGCAATTTGCACAATTGGTAGCAAAAGCAATGGATAAGGTATTTGATTGTGATAGAATTGGAGTTGCAGTAATTGGCTTAGAAGTGCCTCATGCTCATATTCATTTAGTACCTTTAAAAAACATGACCAGCATAAATTTTGAAAAACCAAAACTAAAATTCACACAGCAAGAATTTGAGGAAATTGCCCAGAAAATAAGAAGAGAGGTATAACTACTTCAACCTATCCGGATTATCTTTTACAAATGCTTTCCAGCCCGTATAACTTTTTCCTTTCTCTGCTACATTTCTTTGGAAAAAATGACAAACAGCAGCAGCTAATCCATCAGTAGCATCTAAGTGTTTTGGCATTTCTTTTATTGTTAATAATGATTTTAGCATGGCTGCCACTTGCTCTTTTGAAGCATTTCCGTTTCCTGTAATTGCCTTTTTTATTTTCTTTGGGCTGTATTCAAAAATTGGAATATCTCTATAAAGTCCTGCTGCCATTGCTACTCCTTGAGCTCTTCCCAATTTCAGCATAGATTGTACATTTTTTCCAAAAAAAGGAGCTTCTACTGCTAACTCATCTGGTTTGTACTCATCTATCAAAGCCAATGTTCTTTCAAAAATCCGTTTTAATTTCAGTTCGTGTGAATCTAATTTGGCTAAATGTAAAACACCCATCTGCAAGAGCTGCATCTTTTTTTTATTAATTTGGATTAAACCATAACCCATTATGGTAGTTCCTGGGTCAATTCCTAATATGATTTTTTCTATCGACAATTGTTATCTTTAAGTATATTTGCAATACAAAACTAAACAATGCTTTCCAAAAAAACGCTTGGCTTTCTATTAAAAATTACAATTGTTGTGTTTGCATTGTACTTTCTGTGCCAACAACTTATAAGTAAAAAAGCAATTGAAGGATTTGATATTACTTTTATCAGGCAAACAATAGTTGAAAAACAACTTTTAGTTTTTTTGGTTTTTTTGATGATGTTTTTCAATTGGTTTGTTGAAGCAATTAAATGGAAATTCTTAATTGGTAAAATTGAAAAAGTAAGCATGCTTACCTCTTTACGAGCTGTTTTTTCGGGTATAACCGTTTCTGTGTTTACGCCCAACAGAATTGGCGAATACGGGGGAAGGGTATTTTGTTTGGAAAAAGCTGATAGAATTCAAGGGGTTTTAATAACGGTTTTGGGCTCTATGGCACAACTACTTACTACCATCTTTTTTGGTTCAATTGGTATTTTGTTTTTGAATAATTACATTCCAGAACTGCAAGGGTTATATCAAGAAATGGAATTTGCTTATCCTGTAATGTTTTTCATGCTATTGCTTTTAAATATCTTGTTGCTACTTCTTTTTCATAATATTTCTATCATTTCCAATTTGATGGATAAGTTCTCTTGGCTCAAAAAATACAAAAAGTATAAAGAAGTTTTTACCTTTTATAATACTCAAGAGTTATCTTTTGTGTTCATCTTTTCCATTATTCGTTATGCCATTTTTACTACTCAATTTTTTATTCTACTTCAATTATTTGCGGTTGATATTTCTTATTTTGATGCTATTATTTTAACAATGGTAATGCTTTTTGTTATTTCTGTAATACCAACAATTGCTATTTCAGAAATTGGCATAAGGAGTTCGGTAGCAATATATTTGTTCGGATTAGTTTCTGCTAATACTTTGGGAATTCTCTCTGCCACTTTCGTGCTTTGGGTAATTAATTTATTACTTCCTGCCATCATTGGAGCATTCTTTGTATTTACGCTCAAATTTTTTAGAAAAGCGTAAATGGAAATCGCATATATTTTCTTCTCAATATTAGGAATTTGGTACTTCTTTGTATTTTTACTATATAGAATTGCTTGGAATAAACTTCCTAAATTAAAAAGCACAAACGATAAGGATTTTGTAAGTGTAATTGTAGCTTGTAGAAATGAGAGGGATAATATTGCAAATCTTATTCAGCAAGTTAAAAATCAAAAATTAGATAAGAATAGATTTGAAATGATTATAGTAAATGATCATTCTACTGATGATACTTTGCAAATTTTGGAAAAAGAGGCGTCAATTTGGGATAAGCTAAAAGTAGTCCGTTTAAGTAAAAGTGAAAAAGGGAAAAAATCGGCCATCCAAAAAGGAATTTCTTTTGCAAAAGGGGATATTATTCTGTGCACGGATGCCGATTGCTCTGTTGGAGAAAATTGGATAACTACTATTTTATCTTATTTTTTAGATGAGAATATTAAAATGGTTTCCGCTCCTGTGGTTTTTGAAAATAAAAAAGGAATTTTTCAGAAACTACAGTCCTTAGAATTTTTAAGTTTGATTGGTTCGGGTGCAGCTGCAATTTCTAGAGGAAAAAGTATCTTTTGCAATGGTGCTAATTTGGCTTACAGAAAGTCTGTTTTTTTTGAAGTAAATCCCTTTAGGAACAATACTGTTTCTGGGGATGATGTGTTCTTGATGCACCACATCAAACAGAAATATACCAATGGAATTGCTTTTGCAAAACAGAAAGATGCTATTGTAGAAACAATCAGCCAGCCCAATTTAAAAGCATTTATTAACCAAAGAAAAAGGTGGGCTGCTAAAAGCAGTGCTTACAAAGATTTTGATACAATCCTTATTAGTATTTTGGTTTTTTTGATGAATTTAAGCATTGCTACTTTGTTTGTTTTATTTCTTTTTAATATCAAGTGGTTAGGGATTTTCTTGGCTTTGTTTTTAGTAAAATTTGTTGCTGATTATCTTTTTCTGCTTCCTGTTCTTCAATTTTTCAAAAGAAAAAAATTAGCTTTTTGGATTCTTCCTTTTGAAATATTTTATTGCTTTTATATTGTTTTAATTGTACTTTTATCCTTTACCAATTCCTTTGAGTGGAAAGGCAGAACTCATAAAAAATGAAAACAGCATCCTTAAATACATTGGCATGGCAGAAATTAAAAGGAAAAAAAATGTCTTTTTCTGCTTTCTTGTTTATTTGTGTTTGTGTTTTTATAGCTTTTTTTGCTGTACCTCTTAGCCCAGATAAAACGCCAATGGGAAACCAAATGCATCTTGAATTAGCCACCCTAAAACCATTTACCAAAATTACATTTTTAGAGATTCCAAAAACAATAGAAGTTAATACCCCTTTTTTTGAGGGGCTATTTTTTGGAAAGCCATCAAAAGTAAAGCGTATTCCTATCTCCTTATTTTCTGAAATAAAGAATGGCTTAAATTACTTTCCCTACCAATCTGACTTGGAGCAAAACTATATTGGTGCATACAATATCAAAACACAAACCTTTTTCTTTGGCACAGATAAATACGGAAGAGATTTATTAAGTCGAATATTATACGGAATTCGTATTTCACTTTCTGTTGGATTTATTGCAGTTTTTATTTCTTTAGTTATTGGCATTAGTTTAGGGCTTATTGCCGGCTATTTTAGAGGAAGAACAGATGATCTCATCATGTGGATAGTGAATGTAATTTGGTCTATCCCAACCCTACTAATGGTTATCGCTATTACTTTGGCATTGGGCAAAGGCTTTTGGCAAGTGTTTGTAGCGGTTGGTTTAACCATGTGGGTAGAAGTCGCCAGAATAGTAAGAGGACAAGTATTATCCATCAGAGAATTGGAATATGTGGAAGCAGGAAAAGCACTGGCTTACAAACCATTTAGAATTATTTTTAAACACATTTTGCCCAATGTAATAGGACCAGTAATTGTAATTTCTGCAGCCAATTTTGCAGCCGCAATTCTTATTGAAGCAGGACTTTCATTCCTTGGGATTGGCGCACAACCTCCAGCACCCTCTTGGGGAGGAATGATAAAAGACCATTACGCATATATTATTATGGACAAGGCGTATTTGGCGATTATTCCAGGTGTAGCGATTATGAGTTTGGTTTTGGCTTTTATGCTTTTAGGAAATGGTTTGCGTGATGCTTTTGATGTAAAAGAAAAATAGAAAAATATGAAAGCAGTTATCCAAAGAGTAAAACAATCAGCAGTTACAATAAATAATAAAGTTGTTGCAGAAATAAATAGCGGGCTTGTTGTTCTGTTAGGAATTGAAATAGAGGATACAAATGAGGATTCTCTTTGGCTTGCAAATAAGATTTCTCAATTGAGAATATTTTCGGATGAAGGAGGAAAAATGAATAAATCCATTACCGAAATTAATGGAGAAATTATTGTAGTGAGTCAGTTTACTTTACATGCTAAAACCAAAAAAGGGAATCGTCCTTCTTATATAAAAGCTGCTCGCCCTAAGCAAGCAATTCCTTTGTATGAGCAATTCAAAGAAAACTTGTCAATAGCAATTGCTAAAGAAGTTCAATCAGGAGAATTTGGTGCAGATATGCAAGTTTCCCTAATTAATGATGGTCCAGTAACTATTATCATTGACACAAAAAATAAGGAATAATTATTTCTTCATTCCATCTGGAACTCCATAAATATGCACTATTTCAATGTTGTTGGATAGAGACATAATTCCAGGATTTATCCCTTCTTTATTTTGCGGAATTTCAACTTCTAAATCAGAGTAATAGTCTTTCCAAACTTGCAGTGTATCTTTTGTGTTTGGATGTAAAAAAGTCATGGGTTGTAATTGAAAAATACTATCTTTTTTAAAAGCTTCAAATATAAGTTCGGAGCAGTAATATGAATTGTTGTTTATTAAGAATACTTCATCATATTGAATGTCTAATTTACTTTTAGAATAAGCCACTGCATCAGGTATTGATTTTTTAAATTTACTTTTCAATCTGCCTACAATTACTTTAGGGTTTCCATTTATATCAAATGAACGGTTTAAAAAATCATCAATAGAAGTAAGCATGACTTTTGGTGGAATGGCTTCTAAAACTTTTAATGTGTTATTATTAGAAACTACTAATCCAATATGTGAAAAATTAGCACCCTTATATCCTGGAGTAACTAATTCTATTGCTTCACA
This sequence comes from Flavobacteriales bacterium, assembly GCA_014381465.1. GTDB lineage: Bacteria > Bacteroidota > Bacteroidia > Flavobacteriales > BACL11 > DUAL01. The sequence goes on from JACNLP010000033.1 coordinate 19,341, forward strand.
AAGAGGGGAGGAATCTAAGTCTTGAAAGAGTAAATCTCCTTCTTGCAATTTAAAATCTTGTGTGCAAGAAATGAGAATCACAAAAAGTAGGTAAAAGTATTTTTTCATTTTTCAAACATAAAAAAAGAGGACTACATTGAGTCCTCTTTTTATAATTTATTTAAATATAATTAATCTGCTAAAACAATAATTTTGTTTTGTTGCATTTCAATTACGCCACCATTTATTCCAAAATTTTCTGTTTTGTTATCAGCAGTTATTATTCTTATATCTCCTTTCGAAAGTGCAGAAATAATAGGAGCGTGATTGTTTAAAATTTCAAATCCGCCAGAAATTCCAGGGAATTTAACTGAAACTACCTCTCCTTCAAAAGCTTTTTTTTCTGGTGTTATTATTTCTAGTATCATAATTATTTAACTTCTGCTAACATTTTTTCCCCTTTCTCAATTGCCTCTTCAATATTGCCAACTAAATTAAAGGCAGCTTCAGGATATTTATCCATTTTACCATCCATAATCATATTGAATCCTTTAATAGTGTCTTGAATATCTACAAGCACACCTTTAAGTCCAGTAAATTGCTCCGCAACATGTAAAGGTTGAGATAAGAATCTTTGGACTCTTCTAGCTCTATGTACCGCTAACTTATCTTCATCCGACAATTCATCCATACCTAAAATGGCAATAATATCTTGCAATTCTTTATATCTCTGCAATATTTCTTTTACTTTTTGCGCACAATTATAGTGTTCATCTCCCACTATTTCTGGAGAAAGAATTTTTGAGGTAGAATCTAGTGGGTCAACAGCAGGATAAATTCCTAATTCAGCAATTTTTCTAGATAGTACAGTTGTTGCATCTAAGTGAGCAAAAGTAGTAGCAGGAGCAGGGTCAGTTAAATCATCAGCAGGTACATAAACAGCTTGTACTGATGTAATTGATCCTTTCTTTGTAGAAGTAATTCTCTCTTGCATTGTTCCCATCTCAGTAGCCAAAGTTGGCTGATATCCCACAGCAGAAGGCATTCTTCCAAGTAGTGCAGATACTTCCGAGCCAGCTTGAGTAAACCTAAAAATATTATCCATAAAGAAAAGTATATCATTTCCACCATCACTATCCTCTCTATCCCTAAAATATTCTGCAATGGTAAGTCCTGAAAGTGCTACCCTTGCTCTTGCTCCAGGTGGCTCATTCATTTGCCCAAACACCAAAGTAGCTTGTGATTGGGTTAATAATTCTCTGTCAATATCTTCCAAATTCCATTTTCCCTCCTCCATTGAATGGGTAAATTTCTCTCCATATTTTATAACATTTGATTCAATCATTTCTCTTAAAAGGTCATTTCCTTCTCTTGTTCTTTCTCCTACTCCAGCAAAAACCGAAAGACCTGAATATGCTTTTGCGATATTGTTAATCAGTTCCATAATTAAAACAGTTTTCCCAACACCCGCACCTCCAAACAAACCAATTTTACCACCTTTTGAATATGGCTCAATAAGATCAATTACCTTAATTCCTGTAAATAAAACCTCAGTTGCAGTTGATAAATCTTCAAATTTTGGGGCATCCCTGTGTATTGGTGAACCATTTGATTTATCTAAATTTTCCATTCCATCAATTGCATCCCCAATCACATTAAAAAGTCGTCCTTTAATTTCTTCTCCAACTGGCATCATTATTGGTGCACCAGTTGCAATAACCTTTGTTCCTCTACTTAATCCATCTGTTGAGTCCATTGAAATGGTTCTAACAGTATCCTCACCAATGTGTTGTTGACACTCTAGAATTAAATCCTCTCCATTTTCTTTTTTAATAACTAATGAATCGTAAATATCTGGCAAACCTTGCTCATTATTCTCAAAGGTTACATCTACAACCGGACCGATAATTTGTGAAACTTTCCCTGAATTTTCTGACATATTTTTTTGTATTTTATTAATTAAAAAATGTGTTTTTTACAATGTTTTTTTCGGCTGCAAATGTATTGTTTTTAATTTGTTTTAACACTAAGAAGATAAGAATAAAATTATTGTTAATTTTGAACACTTTTTCAACATACAAAACACCAAAAAAATAAGTGAAAGTTTTTTCATCCATTCCCAATTTCTATACTGAAAATAAATCCATAATTACCATTGGGACTTTTGATGGCGTGCATTTGGGACATAAAGTAATACTTGCTCGACTTAAAGAAATCACAAAAAAAACAAAACAGCAAAGTGTATTACTTACTTTTTTTCCTCATCCCAGATATGTGTTACAGAAGGATGATCAAGAGATGAAACTGATAAACACACTAAAAGAAAAACAAGATTTATTAGCAAAACAAGGGCTTGACAATCTAGTAGTGCATGAATTTACAAAAAAGTTTTCTAGAATAAAATCAGCAAATTTTGTTCGAGATATTTTGGTGGAGAAGCTAAAGGTACACACTTTGGTAATTGGGCACAATCATCATTTTGGAAGAAACAGAGAGGGTTCTATTTTGGAACTTACTGTATTAGCAGAATTATATGGTTTTAATATAGAAATGATTCCACCTCAGCTTTTTCAGGATGTGGCGGTAAGCTCCACTAAAATCCGAAATTTTTTAGGAAAAGGAAAAATAGAAAAAGCAAATCAATATTTGGGCTACGATTTTTCACTTAGTGGAAAGGTGATTAAAGGAAACTCTATTGGGAAAACTATTGGCTTCCCAACGGCTAATATAAAACTTGAAGATAAATATAAATTACAACCAGCAGATGGAGTATATGCAGTAAAAGTTATTGCGCAAAATAAAGAGTATAAAGGCATGATGAATATAGGAATGAAACCAACAGTTGATGGGGAAGATAAATCATTAGAAGTAAATATTTTTGATTTTTCTGATGATATCTATGGAAAAGAAATAAAAGTATTATTTATAAAACGCATAAGAGATGAAAAGAAATTTGAGGATTTATATGAGCTAAAAAAACAATTAATTATTGATAAAAATAAGTCAGTAAAGATTTTGGGATAGTGCCTAAAAATAGTAGTCAGGAATCAGTAGTCAAGAGTTAGAAGTCTTTAAAAAATTAAATAAAAAAAGGGGTGGAACAAGTAAGATAAAAACCACCCCTTTTAATAAACCCCATTTAACAGATAAATGGAAACAAAAACTCTTTTACATTAATAGTGTTGCCGCTAAGCCAAATAAGAGTAAAATAATAAGAAATATTAAATACGATTTTTCTTTTTCCATAGATACACTCATGAGTCCTGACGGTTTAACTTAGAGGGAGAAAGCGTAAACGCCACTCCAAGTATTATTATTAGTTTAAAAATCATATACAATAATAACTACAAAGAAGGATAAAAAGTATCCGTAATTTTACTTAGGGGTTTTACGTAGGAAACAAAATGATAATAGGCGCATAATCAAAGCATTAGAAGTTTTTAATGCACAAATGTCATGTTTTTTATTTTGGTATCATTTTGTTTTTTATGGCGAATTTGGTAAGTCCAACAATGGAATTTACGCCCATTTTAAGCATTAAGTTTTTTTTGTGTGTTTCAACAGTTCGCTTACTTATTTGTAGTATTTCCCCAATTTCAGTATTTGTTTTTTCGGCTACTATTTGTGTGAGTATCTCTATTTCTCTTTCCGTTAGTGCAAGTTTTTTAACTAGTTTGTCGTTAATTTTTATATTGTTTCTTTGTATATTGCTTATTTTCTTGCTAATGTATTTTTCACCTTTCATACATTTGCTTATTGCTTTTAATATTTCTTTTTTCCCTAAGTTTTTGCTCATATAAGCATCAGCTCCAGCTTGCATAGCTTTGTTTATAATGTGTTTTTCTTCATACATGCTTAGTACAATTACTTTCATTTTTGGGTACAGATTTTTCACTTTCTTTGTAAGAGCTATACCGTCCAGAATAGGCATATTAATATCAGTAATTAAAAGGTCGACTTTTGTATATTTTTTTAAAACCTCTAATACTTCTTCTCCATTTTTGCATTGTGCCAATATCTTAATATTGTCACCCTCAATTATCCCAGAAATTCCTTCTAGGAAAATCTGATGATCGTCAACGATAATGGTTCTAATTTTATCAATCATTTTTTTATTTTTTTATTGTAATTCATTTTAATAAATATCTTAGTTCCTTTCCCGATTTCAGTATTTATTTTCAGTTTTCCGCCATATAATTTTACCCTTTGTTTTATATTAAATAACCCTATTCCTTGTTGTTGTTGTTGTTGTTGTTGGTCGAATCCTTTTCCATTATCTTCTGCTATAATTTCTATTGTATTTTTAGTATCAGAAATTTCAATATTTAGATGTTTAGCTTTTGCGTGCTGCAAAACATTTATTGATAGTTCTTGAATAATTCTGAATATATTTAGATTTAAATCATTACTAAGTAAATTAAGCGATAGGGGATTTTTGCATAAAAGACTAACTTTGGTACTGCTTTTTTCAAAGATATTCTCAATATAATTTTCAATAGCAGAAATTAAGTTTTGATTTTCTAAAACAAGTGGAGTCAGATTAAATGCTAATGTATTGGCAAATCTCTCAGCAAATATTAACTTAGATAATTCTTCTTTAATTTCTTTTTTAGGACAATTTTTATCTTTGATGCTTCCACTAATACTCTTTTGTATCTTTTTTAACTCCATTCCTATTTGTTCTTTTAGAAGTTGGGATATTCTTTGAGTTAAAAACTTGTTTGCTGTGTTAATCTTTTTAGCAGCTTTTTCTTTTTCTTTAAGTATTTTTTGTTTGCTTTTTGTCGCATGTAAATCACTTTCTTTTTTATTTAGAATTTTTAATAAGTTTGTTTTTTTGTTGGTATTAAAAATAAGAAAAGTAACAATACATATAGCAATAATAAGAATTATAATTAGTATGTTTCTTTGTTGTTGTTTCCCATGCTGAATCTCTATAATCTTTTCTAGTCTTCTTTTTTCTTTTTCTTTCTCTTTTATTAATAATTCTGCTTCTTTTCTGGCAATAAAATTTTTTGTTTCTACATTGTTTAAACTATCGCTTAGTTGCTTTTGTAGTATTTTATATTTAAGGGCGTATTTGTAATTGTTAAGTCCTTTTTGTGCTTTTGCTAAATTACCATAGAATAAAGAAAGATTATTCACTATTTTTAACTCTGTAGCAATTGCAATTGATTTTTCAAAATATGGTATTGCCTCTTTATATTTTTTCTGAAAAGTTAGCACATTACCGATATTATTATAGGCATGTATAAAATCACTTTTTTTACCATATTCTTTTTTTATTTTGAGCGATTTTTGATAATATTTTAATGCCAAATCGTACTTAGTTAAGTTCAGATAAATATTTGCCAAATTATTGTAATTATATCCTGTAGATTTAAAATAAGATTTTTCTAGATTAATTTCAAGGGCTTTATTTATATAATAAAATGCCGAATCATATTTGTTTAATTTGCGATAATAAGAGCCAATATTATCAACTGTTCGAGCATAGTTTATAGAGTCCTTCATATCAATTAGAATTTCAAGGGCTTTAAAGTTGTAATCCAATCCTTTTCGGTATTTTTTTTCATGACTATAAACCCCTCCAATCATTTTATAATTTTGGGCAATAAACTTTTTGTAGCCAATTATTTCAGCTACTTTTAATGAGCGATTATAGTAGTTAATTGCTTCTTTCATATTACTCAAATAGAAGTTGCAAAGCCCTATTTGATAGAGAGATTCAACTCTTCCTCTTCCAAATTTTTCTTCAATGGAATACGCTAAAGCGTTTTGTGCAAAAATTAGTGAGGAGTCAATATTAATTTGCTTATACTCTCTTGCCAAATCAAGCATATTTTTTATTTTCATGGAATCTTTTACTGCTGATTTTTCGTCTTTCCAAATGCTATTATTTGTATCGATAAGCTGTGCAGAAAGCTGAACTGCAACAAATAGTAATATGAAAGTTATTTTTTTCATATAGTTTTTTTACTAATCGGAATTCTAATATCAATAGTTGTACCTCTTGCTTTTTCGCTATCAATATACATTGTTCCATCAATAAGTTTTAGCCGATCGGCACATAATGATATCCCTTTATTGTCGGGTATTTTTTTAGAATTTTCTATACCAATCCCGTTATCCTCTATCAGCAAACTCAAATAATTTTCATGAGCAATAATATGTATATTAACCTTTGTTGCATTAGCATAGGATACAATGTTTTCGCATAGTTCTTGTAAAATTCTATAAACAGCAAGTTTTATATTGCTTTCTAATTTGTTTAATTCCTTTTTTGGTAATAAATCAATAACTAATTGTATGCTGGTATTTTCAAATTGATTTTGAAGATAATCTTTTAATATATTACTAAAGCTACTACCCTTTAGAGTAGGTGGTGTTAAGCTATGGGAGATACTTCTTACTTTTTGATATATTGCATCAATTTCTTGTATAGAATTTTGCAAATTAAGGAATTCATTTTCCTTTTGTATTTGACTTAAATTAATTCGAATACTTGCTAGAGTTCCTCCCAATCCATCATGCAATTCTTTTGCTATTCTTTCTTTTATTTGCTCATGATCTTCAGTAATACTAACAGTAGAATTAATTAGTTCCGTTCTAATTTTTTCTTGCAAATCAATTTCTTTTTTCTGTATATCTTTTTCTGCAATAGATTTAATAATATTTTTTTTGTTGGAGGCATTAATAGTAAGTACAAAAAGCACAAAAAGAGCAATAAGTAAAAATCCAATAAGTACCAATTTTTGGTTCAGCTCTCTTTTTTCGGTTAATTCTTCTATTTCTAATAGCTCTTGTTCTTCTATTAAGAGTTGTGCCGAAAGTTCTGCTTCCTTTTTTTCAATACTTATTCTTGTTTCAACATTTAGTATGCTATCGTTAATAGAAATATATTCCGCATAATAATTATATGCATTTTTATAGTCACCCAAATTTTCGTAAGAAGTATAAATATTAACTAAGTATTTTGGCACTTCATTAAGTATTTTTGCTTTGTAACTTAGTCCCAAACTCTTTTTAAAAAAAGGTATTGCAGTTGTATAGTTTTGTTGTAAAAACTGAAGATATCCCAAGTTGTTATAGCTTTGGATTATTCCTAAAGGGTTGCCAATTTCGTATCTTATTAATAATGATTTTTCGAAATATTCCCCTGCTTTTTTATAATCCTTTCTTCTAGCATAAATAATTGCTAAATTGTTGTAATTAAAGGATAATCCTTTTTTGTAGTCAATTTTTTTATTTATTTCTATTGCTTTTTTATGATAGTAAATGGCAGAATCAGTTTCTCCTAAGCGCTTATGGAAAATACCAATAATATCTAGTGCGTTTGAAATATTTACTGAATCGTTTTCGGTTTCTGCTAAGTGTAAGGCTTGTCTGGAAATTTGTAATCCTTTGTCATATTTTTTTTGCTGTTTGCTTATTTTAGCCATTGTTATTTTGGCAATAATTATTTCTTTTTTGGCATTTATTTTACCTGCAATTTTTAGGGCTTGTGTTACTATTTCTACCGTTTTTAAATAATCTCCTTTCTGATAATATGCTGAGGCAATGCTGTTTAAACTAATTGCTTGCCCTATTTCGCATTTTTTTTTCAAAGCAAACTCAAGTGCTTTTTCTGATAGAAAAAGTGAAGAGTCAGCATTTTCTTGTAAAATATTCTTAGCAATAATATTAAAACTATCTACTATGCAGTTATGTTCCTGTGCCTTAGAAAAGGTGCAAAGTAGAATCAAAGAAAATATAAGCCAACTTTTTAACTTCAAGATTTTAATTTAAGAAACAAAGATATAAATTATTGGATTATGGGTTTTGTCCCCTTCTATTTAACTATTTCCAATTTAGCAAATTTTAGGAGTAATATTTTCTGTCCAATACCTTCAAAAAATACAGTTGCTTTCTTGTTGGCACCTTCTCCTTCAATTTTTAAGATTTTTCCATTGTAAAAACGGCTGTGTTTTACTTTTGTTCCTACTTGAAAATTTTCAGTATTGCTTGGAGAAATTGGTGCATTAGTAGTGTTTACTTTTCTCAAGTTATTTGGAATAGAAATTGGGCTTTTTTTTGCTTTTTTTGTTTTTGCAAATATTTTGTAAGGATTTTTTTGGATTGGTTTTTTACTTAATTTTATTTCACTCTCTTTGATGAACTTTTTATTTAATTCTTCCAAAAACCTACTTGCTTTACAATCGGTATATTGCCCCCATTTAAAGCGACTAAGAGCATAAGATAAAAATAGGCGTTTTTCGGCTCTAGTAATGGCTACATAAAAGAGTCGTCTTTCTTCTTCTAATCCTTCTCTTCCATCCATTGCCATCATTGATGGGAATAGGTTTTCTTCTAGTCCCACCACAAAAACAAAAGGAAACTCTAATCCCTTTGCTGCATGAATAGTCATAAGAGTAACTTTGTTGTAGTCATCCTCTTTTTCATTGTCCGCATCCGTTAAAAGAGCTACATCTTGCATGAAGAATTCTAAAGTATTATTTTCTTCTTTTTCGCTAAAATCTTTTATGCCGTTTAATAGTTCTTGCAGGTTTTCAAATCTGCTAAGTCCTTCTACCGATTTATCAGAATACAAATTGTGAAATACACCAGAAGTTTTTGCAATTTGCTCTGCCAAAGTGTAAGCATCTAAACTTTCTTTTTGTACAATATAACTGTTTATTAGTGTTGCGAATTGAGATAATTTATCAGCCGTTCCTTTGTTTATTGTTACTTTATATTTTTCTAAATTTAAAATTACCTCCCAAATGCTTATTTCATTGATGTTTGCTGCAATAATTAGTTTCTGTAGAGTAGTGTTGCCAATTCCTCTTGTTGGATAATTGATTATTCTTTTAAGGGATTCCTCATCTTTTGGATTAATACACATTCTAAAATAAGCCAGTACATCTTTCACTTCCTTTCGGGCATAGAAAGATAGTCCGCCATATATTTTGTAAGGAATATTTTTCTTTCTAAGGGACTCTTCTAAAGCCCTGCTTTGTGCATTAGTTCTATAAAGAATTGCAAACTCATTAAATTTTGCATTTTGCTTAAAATAAAGTTCCCAAATTGTGTTTGCAACTATTCTTCCTTCCTCATTATCATTTAGTGTTTTGCAAATAATTATTTTCTCTCCAGAGTTGTTTTCAGTCCACACCTCTTTTTCAATTTGTTTTTTATTGTGGGTGATTAAACTGTTTGCTAAGTTTACTATATTGGAAGTGGAGCGATAATTCTGCTCCAATTTAAAAGTTTTAAAATCAGGATAATCCACTTTAAAATTGAGGATATTTTGAATATTAGCCCCTCTAAAAGAATAAATACTTTGAGCATCATCACCCACTACGCAAATGTTTTCGTTAAGAGCCGCCAATTTTTTAATAATGAGGTATTGCACATGGTTTGTGTCTTGGTACTCATCCACCAAAATATATTTGAATTTGTTTTGGTATTTGTACAGAACATCTGGAAATTCATTGAGTAAATGATAGGTGTTTAAAAGTAAATCATCAAAATCCATAGCACCAGATTTGAAACATCTTTGATTATATTTTTGGTAAATTGAGCCGAAAGCATCCCGCTTTGCAATTTTATCGGTTTGTAAAAGTTCTGGCGAATTCCCATAATCTTTTGGTGTAATAAAATTATTTTTAAGCCCTGAAATTCTATTCTGAATAAGTCCCGGTTTGTAAATGTCTTTGTCAAGCCCCATTTCTTTAATAATACTTTTTATCAAGCTTTTGGAGTCGGTAGTATCATAAATGGTAAAATTAGAAGTGTAGTTTATTTTTTCTGCCTCAACTCGCAACATCTTTGAAAAAACTCCATGAAAAGTGCCCATCCACAGATTGCGGGCTTCTGTACTTTCCACAATTGTTTCTATTCTGTTTCGCATTTCTTTTGCTGCTTTATTGGTAAAAGTAAGCGCTAAGATATTAAAGGCATCTGTCCCAGATTTTATAAGGTGTGCAATTCTAAAAGTAAGCACCCTTGTTTTACCTGATCCAGGCCCTGCAATTACCATCATTGGCCCGTCTAAATTGCTAACGGCTTGCAGTTGAGATTGGTTTAGTTGCTCTAAATAGTTTGTCATATATTCAAAAAAAAGTGAAATCAAAAATAACTTTTTAGTGAAGATAAAAAACAGTTTATCAGGAAAGTTTTTGTATGTTTGTCGATTAACTTTTAAAAATAAAGCAAAATATGGCAAAACGGCTACTCTTTTTTCTTCTTTTTTTTGTTTCTGTCAGTGTATATTCGCAATGTCCAGTTAATATTCTGTCGGTTGATTCGGTTGATTGTAATGGGGGGCAGAATGGTAGCATTACCGTAAGCCCAACAGTTTCTGGTTACTGGACTTATACTTTGCAAATCTGGAATTCTGCTGTAAACATGTGGATGCCTTTTGGGACAATTAACACAGGGAGTCCCTCTTACACTTTTATCAATCTTCCTTCTGATAGTTTTAGAGTTTTAGTGGAAGATACATTACTTTCAACTCCTCCTACTGGTTGTGTATCTGCAGGAGTTTTTGTACCACAGCCAGATATCTTAATTGCCACATCAGCTTCAACTAACGAAAGCACTCCAGGAGCTTGTGATGGTACAATAAACTTGAATGTTTCTGGTGGTACGCTACCCTATACTTATTCATGGACAGGCCCTAGTGGTTTTACTTCAAATAGTCAGAACATTAATAACTTATGTGCTGGAATTTATACACTATCTATCACTGATAATAATAATTGTATTGAAACATTAATAGATACTATTTCTTCTCCAATAATTTGTGATGTAGTCGTTAATGTTGTGGAGCAAGTAATGTGTCCGGGAGGCAATGATGGAGTGGCACAAATTACTAATGGCTCGGCTTCTTTTCAAGTATTTTTATGGGAAAATTTAACGGATGGTAATGTTTATGGAAACGGACCATTAACAACAAATACCAATTTAGCTAGTGGATGGTATCAGGTTACTGGAACAGATTTTACAGGCAATTGCATTGTAACGGTTTCTGATAGTTTTTATGTGGCAGAGCCAACGCCTTTTATTCAAAGTAGCCAATTTGCTTGTATTGGTGATAGTGTGCAACTTTCAGTGGATTTGATAAATCCAAAGCCAGGTGTAACTTATTCTTTTAGTGTGAATGGAAATGCGAATACTTATTCGATTGGCTCCACCTCATTGGATTATTTACAAATAGGCAATCATTATTATACGCTTTTTGCTGATACAGGAACAGTTCCTTTTAGTTGTGGAGGAAATATACCTTTTTCTATTTCCGGCATTAATGCCATGAATATCACTATTGACTCAACCCTTGAAACTTGCCGTGCTAATGATGCAAGTATCAGTATATTTGCCTCTGGTGGAGGCGGAACACTCACTTATTCTATTGATGGTGGAAATACTTTTTTTACTAATTCAGTTTTTACAAATTTAACTGCTGGAAATTATGATGTATTTGTGCAAGAATCTGGAGGTTGTGTGCAGTCTTATGCGAATAATCCTGTAATTATTGGAGTAACACCAATTAATTATGTAGTAGATTCTGTAAAAGCAGTAGAGGAAAGTTGTTGTGGCAATGACGGAAAAATTCAAATATTTACTTCAGGAACGGATTCTACACTTAGCTATTCTATTGATTCCATGATCAGCTGGCAAGATTCTTCTAGATTTCATTTTCTAACGGAAGGAAATTATTATGTAGTAGTTGAAGATACCAATGGTTGCAGAACAGATTGGGGATATGTTTCAATCTTTGCAGATTCAGTACCCGATATTGATATGACGGTTGATGTTACCGATATTGTTTGCAATGGAGATACTAATGGAACTTTCCGTGTACTTAATCCAGATTCCTGCTATTCTTATGCTTTATGGAGATATACCATTTCTCCTCCATATTATATTCCTGTTGATACGGGCACTTATTTCAATGGTTTAATACCGGGCGCTTATGGGGTAATCGCTACATCAAATACAGGAAATTGTATAGATTCCTCTTTGGCTGTAGTGATTGATGAACCAACTCAGCTTGTACAAAACGGCATTGCAGTTCAAGAAGTAAGATGTTCTAATAATGGTATTTGTGATGGTGAAATTACTTTAACTGCTTCTCCAACTGGCGGTATTCCACCCTATTATTATTCTATTTTAGACTATGGAAATAATATTCCTTTTGGGCCAATTAGTAGTGATTCACTGTTTTCAGGGCTCTGTACCGATTCCTTTGAAGTAACCCTATTTGACGCCAATGCTTGTAAAGTAATTGATACGGTTTTTGTTGCGGATTCTACTCTCTATATTGATTCTATAATTACAACAAATGTGAGTTGTTTTAGCTATGGTGATGCAACAGCAATAGTTTATGCACATGGTGGATACACCCCTTATTCTTACGCATGGTCCAATGGAGATTCTACTATGATAGTTGATAGTTTAACCAATATACAGTATTCGGTAATTGTTGCCGACACACAAAATTGTGTGGCTTATGACACCATAAACATCACACAACCTGGAGAGTTGTTTTTCAATATTAAAGTGGTGGATGGGTATAAGCCAGAGAGTTGTAAAGGAGTAAGTTATGATGGAGAGTTTTATATGAATTATCAAGGAGGAACAGCTCCTTTTAATTGGAGTTGGATTGGAACTTCTGGGGCATCAGCTTCTGGTTTTGGCGATACTATTTTTAATTTAACTTTTGACACACTTACCTTATCAGTTGCAGATGCCAATGGATGTATAGGTCAGCCAGCTTGGATACATGCTGATTCGGCAAGAGTAGATGCACTTAATGCACTCAATCCACTTGTTTTGGATACCGTAATTGCAGATAGTATTTTGTGTTATGGAACAATGTTAGATACTCTTTTTATTGTTGTAAAAAGTGGAGAAGCAGCTTACACTTATTCCATTGATAGCGGACTTACTTTCACTAGCGATTCTAATTTTTTAAATCTTCCTGCTGGCAATTATGATATTGAAGTTCGGGATGTTTTTGGCTGTTCGGTTTATTCCAATATCACCATAACACAAGCGCCTGAAATCATTATTTTTAACGATAGTATAAAACACATAAGTTGTTATGAAGGGACGGATGGCTATCTGTCTATTTCAGTAGTAGGAGGCTATGCCCCTTACAGTTATTTATGGGATCCAGCAGGGAGCACAAACAATTTTGCTGATAATCTTTCCGTAGGGATGCAAGGTGTTTCTGTTACCGATTCTACAGGATGTATGCAAGTAGATTCTATTTCTGTTGTTGAATTAACACTGCCGCTTACTTCCAATGCTATTGTTACATCTCATGCATCTTGTTACGATTCTGCAAATGGAAGTGCTACTATTAAAATTCAAGGTGGTATGTTGCCTTATACTGTGGATTGGGCAGGTGCCGACAGCAATGCAATGCCTTTTGGAACATATATAATCACCATTAACGATAGTTTTAATTGCCGCCCAATTTCTGATACTATTGAGATTTTACAACCAAATCAGTTTTTAATACAAACTTCATCCATTACGGCTAATCCTTGTTTTGGGGATGCTCTTGGCGAATTAATATTAACTGCAAGCGGAGGAACTATGCCTTACAATCAGTATTTTGTAAGAAATGAGCAAGGCAATGTGTTACTAAACAACAGCCCTTCTATTGTTGGTTTGCAGGCTTCTAATTATGATATTTGGGCAATGGATGCAAATGGTTGCCCATCTGACACTTTAAAGAGTGTAAAAGTAGGGGAGCCGGGTGAAATTAAAATCAATGTAAATAACCATATTAATGCTAGTTGTTTTAATTCGGATGATGGTGTTTTGGAATTGACTTTAATAAGCGGAACAGCTCCTTATGATTATGAACTTTCTGAGAATGGGAATACAATTACTCAAGGAAATATAAACCAAACAACCCTGCTTATTTTTGATAATTTATCGGCAACTTCTTATTTGCTTAGTATAACAGATTCTAACAATTGCCCTAAAGATTCTGTGATTGAAATAATTGAACCAAACCAAATTATTGCTGATTTTACATCTGATAACACGAGCGGAAAAGAAACTTTTACTGTAAACTTAACGAATAATAGTCAAGGAGCGGATGTATTTGTTTGGGATTATGATGATGGCAGCCAAGATATTTTAGGGATAGGTGAAATGCCAACTCATAGCTACAACAAACAAGGGCAATACGAAATAATGCTTGTTGCTGAGAATTCTTTACTTAGTCAAAGTTGTAACGATACCATAACTTTAATTATTGATGTTCAGGGTTTTGATGTGTTTAATGTATTCTCACCAAATGATGATGGGGTAAATGATGTCTTTGAATTTGATGATTGGGATTTGTCTAGCATGTATGTTGAAATATATAATAGATGGGGTGAGAAAATTTTCCATTGGGATTCTCCAAATGGAAGTTGGAACGGGAAAACTTATAATGATGATGATGCTCCTGATGGGGTGTATTATTTTTACCTGAAAGCCAATGGTGTGGATGGGTATTTGTACAATCAGCAAGGTAGTATCACGCTTTTACGATAATTGAACGAATAAGAAATTGAGAAAATAAATTAGATAAGTAAGATTAAGATTAAGATTTTAATAAATAATAACTTTGTAAAAAATTATTGATGATGAAAAAAGTATTTTTAGTAGTAATAATAGCACTTATTAGCTTTGCGCCTGCAAAAGCATCTCACTTAATGGGCGGGGAAATAACTTGGACTTGTATAACAACTCCAGGAGCAACACAAGGGATGTATATTTTCAAATTAAAAGTATATAGAGATTGTAATGGGATTTCTGCACCTACTACTACTCAAACTATAGATGTACATAACCATCCTAGTATAACTGGAATATCAGTAGATTTTATAAGCCAAATAGATATTTCTCCTTTATGCGATCCAGTGAATAGTGGTAATGGACAAATAGATTGTGGAAACCCTCAACAAGGATCGGTAGAGGAGTATATATATGAGTCGCAACCAATTACACTTGCAGGTATTCCCCCAGCAGGAGGTTGGCATTTTACTTGGGAAAATTGCTGTAGAAATAGTGCGATAACAAATCTTACTAATCCTTCTGCTCTAGGTTTTACGCTTAGGGCAGTAATGTACCCTTATACTATTGCTGGCGTGCCTCAAAATACTTCTCCTTGTTTTGATTCTTCTCCACAATTTAATGAACAACCAAAGACAATCATTTGTATTGGATATCCTTTTTCTTATAGTCATAATGCATCTGACCCTGAATTAGATAGCTTAGTTTATTCTTGGGGAGACCCATTAGATGATGGTGGTTATAATCCTGCGGCACCAACAATAATTCCTTTTATGGCTCCATATACTCTAAATAGCCAAATACCATCTAATTTATCAGTTCCTCCAGGGGTAACTATGGACTCTCAAACAGGAGAAATTTCTTATTACACTAATCTCTCAGGAAACTTTGTTACTTGTGTGCGAGTTTCTGCTTATAAATGTGGGCAATTGGTAGCAGATGTTTATAGAGAAATACAAGTTGTGCTTTTAAATTGCCCAAATTTAGCAGCAGGAAATCCTAATACACCACCAGTTGTTTTACCGCCTTTTCCTGGACCATCTTATTCTACCCAGGTGGTTGCAGGTACTTTAGTGAGTTTTAATATTATGGGAACCGATAGTAATGTATATGCCAATGGCTCTGCTCAAGATTTAACAATGGAGGTTTCCGGTGGGCAGTTTGCCACTGATTTTTTTACTACTTCTCTTTGTGATAATCCTCCTTGTGCTACATTTAATAATTTGGCAGGAGTTACACCTCCATTTTCAGCACCATCAGTGGTTGAAGGGGTGTTTAATTGGCAGACTTCTTGTAGTCATATTGCAGTAAATGCTGGGTGTAATACTACCTCTAACCTTTATACTTTTGCTATAAAAGTAGTGGATGATTTTTGTCCGGCACCAGCCATTACTTTTGCTACAATTACTATTGAAGTAATTGCTGCACCTGCAAGCGTAGAGCCAGATTTTACTTGTGCTTTTGCCAATAATAATGGAGATGTAGCGCTTTCATGGAATCACCTTCCAGGAGCTAACCCTGCTACAACTTATCATATATATTCATCTAATACTGCAAATGGTCCTTTTACTTTAGTAGATTCAATGTATTATCCAATTGATACTTATGTGGATGCTGCTGTGAATGCAAATATTTCATCTGTATTTTATTATATGACTACTTCTTCTAATTGTGCGGGAATATCCCCACCATCCGATACTTTAGAATCAATTACATTTAATGCTGGAAGTGATTATTTTACTTGTACTGGAGTGCAAATGACTAATACTACCGTAATAGGCGGAAGCAATGCCACTTATTCTTGGACACCAATTATAGGATTAAGCGATCCTACAATTGCACAACCCTTTGCAAATCCAGGAGTTACTACAACCTATTATTTGGATATTACCACACAAAACGGCTGTGTAATTTCTGATTCGGTTACAGTATTTTATAATGTTGGTTTTATAAATCTTAATGATAGTTCCCAGAATGTGAGTTGCTGGGATGGTAATGATGGACAAATTGCAGTTTATGCTTCAGGAGGAACACCTCCTTATAACTATTATATTAATGGGAACTTAAATCCGAATCCTCCTCCTTATGACTCTTTGTTTACTGGCTTAACAGTTGGAACTTACATTATTACAGTAACAGATGCACAAAGTTGTGCGGAAACAGGGCCTGTAACTTTGGTTGGTCCTGGCTACCCTTTACAAGTTATTACTTCTGATTCTATCGCTATTTGTTATGGCGATTCTAATGGAGTGGCAAATGCTTGGGGAGCTGGGGGAACAGCCGCTTATAGTTTTGAGTGGTTTAATTCTGCTCAAGTTTCTTTTTCCAATAATGCTAGTGTAACGGGTTTACATGCTGGTTCTTATTTTGTAGAAATCACAGATGCACTTGGTTGTGATACTTTCAAAACGGTAAATGTAGTTCAATCTCAAACACCTCTTACTGCCTCTATTCAGATAATGGATGTTTCTTGTAAGGGTGATAGTACAGGGTATATTGTCGCCACAGCTGTGGGAAGTTATGCACCTTACTCTTATGTTTGGCTAAACGGCTCTGACACTTTAAGAAGTGCTAGCCTACCAGTTGATATTACAAGAGATAGTTTGAATAATTTAGTAGCAGGAAGTTATGAATTGCACATATATGATGCTGCAGGATGTTTTGAAAGCTATTCCAATGTGGTGAGTGAACCAACTAATGCTCTTGTTTCTACCTTAAATAAAATAAATGATGTGGATTGTTATGGTGATAGTACTGGACAAGTGCAAGTTGTTGCTTCTGGTGGAGTACCTGCTTATTCCTATATTTGGGATGATGTAGTGGTGAATTCACCAATAGTTTCCAATTTAAATGCTGGCCTTCATACGGTTTGGATTACAGATGATTGGAATTGTACTATTATAGATACCATCACTATTTTTGAAAACCCTTTAATTGAAGATTCCATAACTATTATTCAAAATGTAAGTTGCCATGGCGGAAATGATGGATCTGTTGTCATTACAAGTTCTGGCGGTTTTTCAACCCATTCGTACGATTGGAGTAATGGGCATCAAGGCATATCCCAACCTGATATCAATTCAGGATTATTGTTTGGTTCCTATTATGTAATAGTGGAAGACCAATTGGGTTGTAGAGTTGTAGATAGTGTTTTTATTTCTGAGCCAGATGTATTGGAAACAGAAGCGAGTCTTGTAGCACATATCAATTGCTACGGCTATGATGATGGTATTGCCTCAGCTTCTGGAATGGGCGGAACAGAACCTTACTCTTTTAGTTGGAATCCTGGTGGACAAACAGGCGATACTGCTTTTGGTTTAACGCCAGGGGTACATACTGCTTATCTGACAGATGCCAAGGGTTGTATGGCTAATGATACGGTAACAATTATAGAACCTGCCGAGTTGTTTGTCAACATTATTGATAGCTTAACCATATTGGCTTACTGTACAGGAGTAAATTCTGCTTCCCTTACAGCAGTTGCAAGTGGAGGAACTCCAAACTATACTTATATGTGGGATGATAATATAGTAGTGCCTCAAACTACCCCAACAGCTACGGCACTTTTTGCTGGTATTTATACCATCACAGTTACAGATAGTAGAGGGTGTATTGCAACTGACACAAGAGATATTGATACGATTACCGCAACAATGGATGCAAAAATTGATACGCAACTTTACAATGGAAATGTAAACATTAGTTGTTTTGGTGAAAATGATGGAATGGCAATTGTTTCTACTTGGGGTGCTCATGCTCCTTATACTTATCAATGGTTTGGGCCGAACAATTATACCGCCACCAATGATTCTATTGACGATTTATTTGCTGGAACTTATTCCGTAACTATTAACGATACTAATAATTGTTCCATAAACAGAAGCATAAATCTTACTCAACCCAGTGCATTACAATATACCACTTTTGCTTCTTCCAATGAAAGTTGTTTAGGTGCTGCAAACGGAACAGTAAGTATAGATATCCAGGGAGGATCTTCTCCTTTTACAGCAATAGCAACTGATAACAATTCAGGGGTAACAACTACTCATCCAATGCAAAATGATAGTATTATTCCTGGAATTACTTCAGGGATTTTTACCATTACTTTAACGGATGTTAATAATTGTAGCAGTACTTTAATTCAAGGAGGAAATAATCAGCAAATCATAGGAACAAGCATAGCAACTTATGCCAATATAAATCCTGCTACTGTTGTGCATCTCAATTGTTATGGAATTTCAAATGGAGCTCTTTCTGTATTTAATCCTTTGTCTTCTCCAAGCTACACTTATAGTTGGGAAGACCTTTTTGGAAATGTAGTAAGTACCGATACCATAGCTGATAGTTTAGCAGCAGAAACTTATGTGCTTTTTGCTCATTATTCCGACTCAATGGGGGCTTATCCTGGCTGTACAACCACCGATACTATAATTTTAACTCAGCCAAATGAAATTGTTATTACACCAACATTACTAAAAGATGCAGATTGTTTTGGCGATAATTCGGGAAGGATCCAAACGCAAATTACTGGAGGAACTCGATTCCCTGGTCCGCCTAACAATTGGTACCAAATACTTTGGAATTCTGGGCAAACTACTAGAAATATAAATAATTTAACTGCAGGCACTTATATCATCAATATTACAGATGCAAACGGTTGTATTCAAGCCGAT
>JACNLP010000025.1 GCA_014381465.1 Flavobacteriales bacterium
TATAAGAACAATCTAATTCATATAATACTGAATTAGAGCTAAGATCTAAAGTTGACAGTTGATTATTATTACAATAAAGCCAGTATAAATCTGCAAAATCTTCAATACCTGTTAAGTCTGAAATATTTTGATTATTTACATCTAATGATGTAATAGTATTGATGTTTGCAGTTAGCACCATACCATTATTTGCAACACCATCACCCATGGTATTTGGCCATGTTGAAGTATTTCCATTTGCATCATGTGTTTCCAGATAAGCTTCAAAATTTGCATCTGGTATTGATGTTGTTTGTGCAAAAATTTGTGTTGTTGCTATTAGCACAACAGTAGTTAAGAGTAATAATTTTTTCATAATAATTTATTTTTAGAATTAATAGAATACAAACTTACTCAGTAATGTTTGTGTAAATGAACTCAATCATTATTCGGTTGGTATGAGTCATTATTCGGTAAAAAGATAAAACCCTACAAATTATAGAAACAGTTCAAATCCTCTTCAAAAAAGTTCGAAATTTGGTCAGATAGTTCCACCAAAAAAAACAGGTTTTTTATTTTTCGCATATTTGTAGCATGAAAAAAATATTACTTTTCCTTTTCTTGATTCCTCAAATTTTGTTTGCACAATATAATTGGTGCGGAACAGCTGATAAAATGCTTACTAACTCGCCTACTGAAAAAGAGCAAAGTTTGATGCAAAAAATTAGAACTACTATTGCAAATAGTAGCAACAGTAAAAGCCAAGATTCTTTGCTGATTATCCCAACTGTAGTGCATATTGTTCACTTTAATGGAAATGGTAATATTACGGATTTACAAGTGCAAGATGGGATGCGAGTTGTAAATGAAGATTTTAGAAGACAGAATGCCGATACCATTAACGGAAACCCTCTTTTTTATCCTTTTGCTGCTGATTGCAAAATTGAATTCCGTTTGGCAAAACTAGATCCCAATGGCGATTCCACAACAGGAATTACCAGAACAGACACCTCCATTTATCCACACCCAGAACCAACAAATGCAAATTTTAACAATGTAAAATATATTGTAAGCTGGCCACCAAATATGTACTTTAACATTTGGCTAGTGCGTCATATTTCAGGAGGAGCCTTAGGTTATGCACAATATCCTGGCACTGCCTTTACTTATGGCGGACCTTGGGAAACTTATGGACCTACTATTCGCTCTTATGAATGGGGAACCATTGGAACATCAAATTCTGATGGAAGAGTAGGTACACACGAAATTGGGCATTGCTTAGGGCTTTATCATACTTTTCTTAGTTTCTCTACTGGCTGTGGAGCAGAATGCGACACTACTGGAGATCAGGTGTGCGACACCCCACCCACCACTCCTACTTACGATTGTGACACAAGCAATTTGTGTGCTAATGATTTGTTAGGGCCATCTGCTTTTACTGTGGATATGCCCGACCAATTGGAGAATTACATGAGTTATAACGATTGCCAGAATTTATTTACACTAGGACAAAAAACGAGAATGAGAGGATTCCTAACCACTTTAGATACGCTTAACGGATTGTATTTGGATGATAACCTTATTGCAACAGGACTGATGCAAACAACCGCAATTACTGAACTACCTAATACTAAAAACAGAAAACTCCTGAAAATAGTTGATATTTTAGGAAGAGAAACTTTACCTAAAAGAAATACAACTCTTTTTTATATTTATAATGATGGAACGGTAGAGAAAAGTATTGTTGTTGAGTAATTACTTTCCAAAAAAGATAGAAATACCTTGTTTTCCAGATTTTTCAAAAACCTTCTCAACCGCCTTTCTTCCTTACTCTTTGAAATTTTAATAGCTTTCTTTATTCGTTCTAATCTTAAAATAATCTTTTATTATTTAATCCATAGTTTTTTTGTAAAGTTATATAGTTGTAATTTTATAAAAGTGTCCATTAAGGTATGACAGGTTTACAAGGTAAAACACACAACTTATTCCTTCTAAAAGTTTTCAACTTTTGTTAATAAAATAAGTCAATTTTTCTACCTTTTCTTTGTGTTTTAATCGGTACTAAAATTGTATATTTGCCTGTTTTAAAAATCAAAAAATAATAATTCAAAAAATATGAGTGAAGAAAATAAAAATCAGCAAGATTATAGTGCTGATAATATTCAGGTTTTAGAGGGCTTAGAAGCCGTTCGGAAAAGACCTGCCATGTATATTGGTGATATTGGGCAAAAAGGCTTACACCACTTGGTATATGAGGTAGTTGATAATTCCATTGATGAGGCATTGGCTGGGCATTGTTCGCATATTAATGTTTTTATTAATGAGGATAATTCCATTACAGTAGAAGATAATGGTAGAGGTATTCCAACTGGCATGCACGAAAAGGAGAAAAGATCGGCTTTAGAGGTTGTGATGACTGTGCTACATGCCGGTGGAAAATTTGATAAGGGTTCCTATAAAGTTTCTGGTGGCTTGCATGGGGTTGGCGTAAGTTGTGTGAATGCCCTTTCAAGCGATTTGAGAGTAGAAGTGCACAGAGAAGGTAAAGTTTTTGAGCAAGAATATAAAATTGGAAAACCTCAATATGATGTAAGAGAAATAGGTACAACCGATAAAACAGGAACTTTCGTTACCTTCACACCAGATAATTCTATATTTATTGAAACGGTTTATCACTTTGATATTTTGGCAGCTCGTCTTAGAGAACTTTCTTTCCTAAATAAAGGCATTCATCTTTCCATGACTGATAAAAGAAGAACAGATGATGAAGGTAATATTATAAAAGAAGATTTTTATTCAGAAGGCGGATTGAAAGAATTTGTTACTTATTTGGACGGAACAAGAGAATCCATTTTGAATGATGTAATATATATAGATGGGGAAAAAGATGGCGTTCCAGTTGAGGTGGCTATGGTGTATAATAATTCTTATACAGAAAATGTACACTCTTATGTAAACAATATCAATACCCATGAAGGTGGAACACACCTTTCTGGTTTTAGAAGAGGACTTACTAGAACTTTAAAGAAATATGCAGATGAATCAGGGCTACTTAAAAAAGTAAAATTTGAGATTTCAGGAGATGATTTCAGAGAAGGATTAACGGCTGTTATTTCTGTAAAAGTAATGGAGCCACAATTTGAGGGACAAACCAAAACAAAATTGGGAAATAAGGAAGTAACTACTGCTGTATCACAATCAGTAAGCGATATGCTTTCCTTTTATTTGGAAGAAAACCCAAAGCAAGCGCATATAATTGTGCAAAAAGTCATATTGGCTGCTACTGCCCGTAATGCTGCTAGAAAGGCAAGAGAAATGGTGCAAAGAAAAAGCGTTATGTCTGGCTCAGGGCTTCCAGGAAAATTGTCAGATTGCTCAGAAAGAGATCCTGAAAAATGTGAGATATTTTTGGTGGAGGGAGATTCGGCAGGTGGTACAGCAAAGCAAGGTAGAAACCGACACTTTCAAGCCATTCTTCCACTAAGAGGAAAAATATTAAATGTAGAAAAAGCCATGCAACATAAGGTTTTCGAAAATGAGGAAATCAAAAATATGTACACTGCTTTGGGTGTTTCTGTAGGTACAGAGGAAGATGAAAGAGCATTAAATACCGAAAAATTAAGATACCATAAAGTAGTCATTATGACGGATGCCGATATTGACGGAAGCCATATTGCCACCCTTATTCTTACTTTCTTTTTCCGATATATGTATGAGTTAATTGAAAATGGCTATGTGTATATCGCCACTCCACCTTTATATTTATTAAAGAAAGGAAAAGACCACAGATATTGTTGGAGTGATGAAGAAAGAGATGAAATGGCACTAGATATGAAAGGGGGAAAAGAAGTGAATGTAGGCATCCAAAGGTATAAAGGTTTGGGTGAGATGAATGCCGAACAACTTTGGGATACTACACTCAATCCTGAAAAAAGAACATTAAAGTTAGTAACTATTGATAGTGCAGCAGAAGCCGACAGAGTTTTTTCAATGCTAATGGGAGATGAAGTTCCGCCAAGAAGAGAGTTCATTGAAGCCAATGCAAAATATGCAAATATTGATGCTTAAAAATAGTTGGTAGTTTGTGGTTATCAGCAGCACTAAAAACTACAAACCAATAACCACAAACCAATAACTACAAACCAATAACTACAAACCAATAACCACAAACCAATAACCACAAACCAATAACTACAAACCAATAACCACAAACAAAAAATAAAAAAATGAAAGTAACAGTAGTAGGAGCAGGGGCAGTGGGGGCAAGTTGTGCCGAATACATTGCCATTAAAAATTTCGCATCAGAAGTAGTATTAGTAGATATTAAAGAAAATTTTGCAGAAGGAAAGGCAATGGACTTGATGCAAACTGCTGCTTTAAACGGATTTGACACCAAAATAACAGGAACCACAGGGGATTATTCCAAAACAGCTGGAAGCACTGTTGCAGTTATTACTTCCGGAATTCCAAGAAAACCAGGAATGACTCGTGAAGAATTAATTGGAATAAATGCTGGTATTGTAAAGTCCGTTTCAGAGCAATTAATAAAACATTCTCCTGATGTAATTCTAATTATTGTAAGCAACCCAATGGATACCATGACTTACCTTACGCATAAAACTTTGGGTTTGCCGAAAAATAGAATCATAGGAATGGGCGGTGCATTGGATAGTGCCAGATTCAAATTCCGATTGGCAGAGGCAATTGGTTGTCCAAGCTCGGATGTTGATGGAATGGTAATTGGCGGACATTCCGATAAAGGCATGGTTCCATTAACGCGTTTGGCAAGCAGAAACAGTGTAAGAGTAAGCGAGTTTTTATCAGAAGAAAGATTACAACAAGTTTTGGAAGACACAAAAGTAGGAGGGGCAACCCTTACTGGGATGTTAGGTACTTCTGCTTGGTATGCGCCAGGGGCAGCAGTTTCGGCTTTGGTGCAATCCATAGTTTGCGATCAACATAAAATGTTTCCTTGCTCAGTACTTTTAGATGGGGAATACGGACTTTCTGACCTCTGTATTGGCGTTCCTGTTTTGCTTGGAAAAAACGGTATCGAGAAAATTGTGGAAATTGATTTGAATGATTTGGAGAAAGAAAAATTAGCAACTTCTGCTGAGGGTGTGAAAAAAACCAACGCACTTTTAACTGAGATTGGGGCACTTTAAGATTTTTTCTGAATACATAAGATTTTCCTCTCTTTCTGACTAATGTCATATTTTGGACAAAAAATTTTATTTAAGTTTGCCGATATATTAATCAATAACAAAAAATATGAAACGGATAATTATTGCTTTACTAGGAATCTCCTTAGTTTTTACTTCTTGTAAGAAAGGGAAGGTAGAGATTTCTGGCTGTACAGATTCATCAGCATTAAACTTTGACCCACTAGCTACAATTGATGATAGTAGCTGTATATATCCTGTTAATACAAGCTTAACCATTAATTTTTCGCAAACTGTAGATGGAGTAGACTTGACTACTGATACTATGATTTACACCAATTCGGCAGGTGAGGACTATAGTATTCAAACATTAAAATATTTAATCTCAGATATTACCTTACATAAAGATGACAGTACTTCAATCTTATTAAAAGAAGTACATTTTGTAGACATTAGAAATGCTTCTACTCTAAGTGTTGATTTTGGAGAATTGCAGGATGGAAATTACACTTCTATTTCCTTTACTATGGGTTTAGATACTGCAAAAAATATTAGCAACCGATATGTAAATGAAGATTTTCATGCAACTATGTTTTGGCCTGAACCAAATGGTGGAGGGTATCATTATATGAAATTAGAAGGAGCTTACACTAATGATTCTACCTTCTATAATACCCATACTGGCGGGACTATGGGTGGTGATTACTCATTTAACAATAACTCTTCTATTTTATTAAATGTTAATAACGACATGGGTGATGTAATTATTGATATTAATATGGAGATTAATAATTGGTATCAAACACCAAATGAAATTGCTTTCTCTACTTATGGTATGGGTATAATGATGAATATGCAAAAACAAATGGAATTGAAACAGAACGGAATGACAGATATTTTTTCTGTTTCTGTAAATCAGTAATGCAATGAAAAAAGCACTATATTTCTTTATAGTTTTAGTACTTCTTTTTTCCTGCAAAAAAGAAGTGGTTGAAACTACAATTCCTCACCAAACAAGCCCTTACACTATAAGCACCCCTCTTGGATTTCCTACAATGCAAATTCCAGATAATAATCCTATGACAGTGGAGGGAGTGACACTTGGCAAAAAACTTTTTCATGACAAGATATTGAGTGCAGACGGCACACAATCTTGCGCTTCTTGCCATTTTCAAGCGGCTGGTTTTTCTGATACAAACCGTTTTAGTGAAGGAATTGATGGCTCTTTTGGCGATAGGAATGCTTCCACTATTGTAAATGCTGGCTGGAATACTTCCAATTTTTGGGATGGGAGAGCAACCACTTTGGAAGATCAAGCTTTTGGTCCTGTTGTCAATCCAATTGAAATGAATAATAGTTGGCAAAATGTAGAAAATACGCTCAATGCAAATACAACTTATAAGGATTTGTTCAAAAAGACATTTAATATAGATGATATTGATTCTACTCATGTAGTGATGGCTATTGCACAATTTGAGAGAACTTTAATTTCAGCTAATTCAAAATATGATAAGTATTTGAGAAATGAAATACAACTTTCTCCTTCCGAGCTAAATGGTTTGGTAATTTTCAATACAGAAAAAGGGGATTGTTTTCATTGTCATAGCACAGATATGTTTATCGATAATTTGTTTCATAATAATGGTTTAGATGCTGAGCCATTTACGGATTTAGGTTTGGCAAAAGTAACTGGCATAGATTCTGATAATGGAAAGTTCAAAACCCCAACGCTTAGAAATATTGAGTTTTCAGCACCATATATGCATGATGGTAGATTCTCTACTTTGGAGCAGGTTGTTGAGCATTATAATAGTGGAGGAAAATACTCCACAACTGTTGATCCTTTAATGAAAAAATTAGGAGTTGGCTTACAGCTTACTGAGCAAGAAAAACAGGATTTAATAGCTTTTTTGAAAACACTATCTGATACAGAATTTCTAAACAATCCAGATTTTACTCCTTAACAAATTTTAAAGTAGAATTTTCTAATTTAATAATGTAAATTCCACTAGGAAGACTGCTCACATTTAGTTTGTGATTTTCGGTGGATTTTTCTTCTCTTATAATAAGTTCGCCTAAAATGTTAAAAAGGTTTATTTCACCATTAATTTCACTTTGAATAAATAGATTTTCATTAGCTGGATTTGGGTAAATTAAAAACAGATTTGAAGAATAAATTTCATTCATATTAGTAGTAACTGTATCTCCAGAAAAATAACTTAACCCTCCACAATAATTTCCAATTATCATATCAGGAATTTGGTCGTTATTTATATCCTTGATACATAAAGCTGTTTTGCTTCCTTCTTTAATATTCTGTTCGGTATTACTAATAAGGTTAAAATTTCCACTTAAGTTTCCATCTATATTATTGTAATGGTAAATTCCTCCGTAATTGGAGCCAATATACAAATGATATTCTCCATTAATATCAACCAAAAAAGGAGCACTATAACCAGTGCTTATGTACAAAGAATCCACATCAATTCCTCCAAAATTAGAGACAATACTATCAAATACAGCTGTATTTAAAGTTCCTTTATTTGGAAAATAAGTGATTGTTCCCATCATGTTACCAATGAGTAAATCCAATAATCCATCTCGATTTACATCCACCAGTTGAGGTGTAGCAAAATAGCCCACATCAATATGCTCGTAATTAGCCACAGAAAGTGAGAAATTGGATGGCGTTCCTCCATTATTTGTGAAATAATGCAGGTTTCCATCAGCATCTCCAATTATCATATCTTTATCGTTATCTCCATCTAAATCTCCAAAAGTGGGATAAATGTTTTTGGCTGGAATATTTAGAATCATATTCAAATTTATTGTAGAAATCCCAGCAAAATCTCTCGTAACTAAATCAAAAGTTGGTAAAGAAGGTGTTCCTGTATTCTTAAAAAGAGCAAGTCCAGAAACATCATTTCCATTTATATCATGGTAGCCGTAATTTCCAACAATTATATCTTGTAAACTATCATTATTATAATCAAAAAAAACAGGATAAGCTCCTTCTCCTAAATCAATCATATCTTCTTGTAAAAACGATTTGCTAACAAAATTAAAATCAGGTAAATTATTAGTTCCATTATTAGCATAAAGCCATACACTTTCAAAATTTTCGGAGTTGGCTTGGCTATTAGTTGTAACTACCAAATCTTTTACACCATCATGGGTTACATCCAAATAAAAAGGAGTAGGAAATAAGTGTAAGTTGGTAGCAATAGTATTGGTATTATTTGCAGGAAAAATACTATCTACTGCTATTATATTTGCATTTTGATTGTTGCCACCATTTATAAGTAAGTTTAAATTATTAAAACTCACATCTCCTAACACTAAATCTTTATCGCTATCATTATCTACATCAATTGCCAAAAGGGTTGAGCCAGAATGTTTTTGTTTGCTATTTGCATTGTTTGGAACAAAAGCTGGGGTGCAACTATTTACATTGCAAGCTGTGCAATTGATAAAATAGCTATTTAGTCCTTCAAAAAAATTACCCCAACAAGATTCGTTAAACTCAAAAGCTAAAGTGTCGCAATTTCCGTAATTTTCCATTGCCATATTTTTATGAAATTCTACAAAACCACCAGTAATTGCAAAAGTTAAAATATCCAAATCACCATCATTATCTATATCTGAAATTGCAGGCAAATCTACACTGCTTACAAATAAATTAAAATTATTAGCTCCATAATCCGATAGTAAAAGTGAGGTAACTAAAGTAAAGGAAAGTGAAGATGTTGAAGTATTTTCGTAAACCTCAATCCCCCCTGAAGAGTACGCAAAAATATCTTGTTTCCCATCACAATTATAGTCCTCTAAAAGTACCCAATCGTGCAAATTTGGGAAAGCAGAGCGGTACTCTGGAGCAAAAATATACTCCCCATTTATGCTTAAAAAAGGAGTAATTTTATTTCCTGTTCTATCAAAAATAATAAGATCATTTACGCCATCCAAATTTAAATCAATCTCTGATGGTTGTGCTGCATTTATACCTCCAACCCAACTATGTTTAAAATCAAATCCATTTTCTTGAACAGAAATAGAGGTATCTCTATTAAAATATATTTGAGCAGAAACGGCTGAAACAATCCAAAGAGTTGTAAATAAAATGCCAATTATTTTTTTCATTTTTTTAATTAAAATAAGTACAAATTACGCTAATTAAAACGAGAAAATCGCTTTCAAAAAAAGCAATCTTACGGCTTCAAATAAAAGCCCTATTGTTTTATTGTTTATATAAGAATGAAGTTCTATATTTGCCGCTCAAAAATATCAGCAAAAAATTAAATAAAAGAAATAATGCAAAACAGAAATGTAATTAAAATATTCGCAATCTTATTCGCTTTAGTTTGTTTGTATCAACTCTCATTTACATGGGTAGCTAGAGGAGTACAAGATGACGCTTTAGAATACGCCAACACTTATATTGAAAGTAATAATGATGAAATAATTTCTGAACTCAAGAAAAACAATAATGACTCTGTGCTTGATTCTACTTTAATTATTGAGCACCTTGAAGTAGTTAAAGCTACAAAAGAGAAATATTATTTGGATTCTATTGGAAGTGAAAAAGTGTATAACATGCTGTTAAAGGATTATACTTACAAAGAGTGCGTAGAAAGAGAAATTAATTTAGGGCTTGACCTTAAAGGAGGGATGAATGTAACTTTAGAAGTATCGGTTATTGATGTAATTAAGGCATTATCCAACTATAGTGAAGATGAGGTTTTTAATCAAGCAATTGCTGATGCTGTTGCTATGCAAAGAAAATCTCAAGAAGATTTTGTAACACTTTTTGCTACTGCTTATGAGGGTTTAGCTCCAGCAAGTGGTAAAGGTCTTGCAGCTATTTTTAGCACTCCTGATTTAAGAGAGAAAATCCAATTCTCATCTTCTAATAAAGATGTTATAAAAGTAGTAAGAGCTGAGGTAGAAGATGCTATAAGTAGATCGTTTAATATCTTACGATCAAGAATTGATAGATTTGGGGTTACTCAACCAAACATACAAAGATTAGAAACTTCTGGTAGAATTTTGGTAGAACTTCCGGGTATTAAAGAGCCAGAAAGAGCTAGAAGATTGTTACAATCCACTGCCAAATTGGAGTTTTGGGAAACTTATGAATATGCAGAATTGTTGCCAAGCTTGGAAGATGCCAACAAATATTTAAGAGAGCAAGCTGAGCTTAACGATACCATAAAACAAGAAGTTGATGAGGTTTTGGCATCTGCTGATGAGGATAAAACCAAGCAAATAGCAGAAACAGAAATAACAGAAGAAATAGAAGAAGATACAAGCGTAAATTCCTTACTAAGCAAATTAGAAGGTGATTCAGCAGTTTCGGATACTTCTAGTTCTCAACTTTCTTTTGAAGAATTTGCAGCCGAAAACCCTTTGTATGCAGTGCTTTATCCTAATGTAAATCAGGAAAATGGACAGGTAAATCCTGGTCCTGTTGTAGGTTTCTGTGCGGTGAAAGATACAGCTGCACTTAACAAATATTTGACTGACCCTGAGGTAATGAAAAACTTTCCTTTAGATGTAAAATTTGCATATACCGTAAAGCCATACGATCAAGATGGAAAATTTATGCAGCTTATTGGATTAAAGGTAAGTGGGCGTGATGCAAAGGCATCAATGGAAGGAGATGTTGTAACGGATGCAAGGCAAGATTTTGGACAGTTCAATGCCAATCCAGAAGTTTCTATGACTATGAACTCGGAAGGAGCAAAGCAGTGGAAACGCCTAACAGCAGAAAATATTGGCAAAAGTGTTGCTATTGTATTAGATGGATTTGTGTATTCTTACCCAACAGTGCAGAGTGAAATTTCAGGAGGTCGTTCTCAAATCACAGGAAATTTTACAATCAATGAGGCGAAAGATTTAGCCAATATTTTAAAATCAGGAAAATTACCAGCTCCAGCTAGAATTATTGAGGAGGCAATTGTAGGTCCTTCACTTGGAGAGGAAGCTATTAATGCTGGATTGAAATCTTTTATTATAGCTTTACTTATTGTATTAGCATATATGATTTTTTATTATTCAGGTGCGGGTATGATTTCTAGTATTGCACTACTTGCAAATATCTTTTTCATTTTTGGAGTGCTTTCCTCCATTGGTGCTGTGCTTACGCTTCCTGGTATTGCAGGTATCGTTCTTACTATTGGTATGTCGGTGGATGCCAATGTGCTTATATATGAAAGAATTAGGGAGGAACTAACTGGCGGAAAAGGAATTCGATTGGCGATAAAAGATGGTTATAACAATGCTTATAATGCCATTATTGATGCCAATGTAACTACACTTCTTACTGGTATTATTCTCTACACTTTTGGCACTGGGCCAATTAAAGGCTTTGCTACTACACTTATTATTGGTATTTTAACTTCTCTTTTCTCGGCAATCTTTATTACCCGACTTTTGATTTCTAGAAGGTTAAATAAAAACAAAGAATTAAAATTTGCTACTAAACTTACGGATGGTGCTTTTAAAAATACCAATATTGATTTTATTGGAAAAAGAAAAAAATTCTATATCCTTTCTGGGATTATTATACTTTTAGGAATTGGGTCATTAGTAACTAAGGGTTTGAATTATGGAGTGGATTTTGTTGGGGGGAGAACTTATGTTGTAAGATTTGATGATGCAGTAGATAATGAAGCACTTAGAACTGAATTAACGGCTGTATTTACAGATGAAGAAGGTTTAAAACATGCTCCACAGGTAAAAACTTTTGGAGATGAAAATCAAGTGAAGATTACTACCAAATTTATGATTGATAATAATACAACAACTGCTGATGAAGTAGTAGAATCAAAACTTAATAATGGTTTATCAAAAATGGGAATGAGTTATGAGGTGATGAGTTCACAAAAAGTAGGGCCTACTATTGCAGATGATATTAAAGATGCTGCTGTATGGTCGGTATTTTTCTCTTTACTTGTAATTTTCCTTTATATATTAATAAGATTTAAGAGGTGGCAATTTAGTTTGGGTGCTGTTGCGGCAGTTTTTCATGATGTACTTATTGTACTTGCTATTTTCTCTGTTTTTTATGGAATTCTGCCTTTCTCTTTAGAAATTGACCAAGCATTTATTGCAGCAATTTTAACTATTATTGGTTATTCGCTTAACGATACGGTGGTGGTGTTCGATAGGGTAAGGGAATACATGGGGATGTATAAAAAACAAGAAATTGGAACGGTAATGAATAAGGCACTAAATAGTACCCTTAGCCGTACTATTAATACCTCTATGACTACCTTCTTTGTGCTTTTGGTAATCTTCCTATTTGGTGGAGAAGTAATTAGGGGCTTTATGTTTGCTTTAATGGTGGGGGTTGTAGTTGGTACTTATTCTTCCCTTTTTGTAGCATCTCCTATTATGTTAGATACACTTAAAAGAAAGGAAGAGAAAAGATAAATATTAGAGGATAGAGCAAAAGATAATTAAATAAAGTAGCAATGAATCAATTTGGTGATGTGCTAAAAGAAGGGAAGCAAAAAAAAACAATATAAAAAAGGAAAAAACTCTTTGCGGCTATGAAGATTAATTATTAACCAAAAAAACTTAAAACTAAATTATATCCTACACCAAAAGAGCAAACAATAGTGCTTGCCTAATTTAAAAAAATAACAAAATAAAAAAACCAGATTGCTTCAAAATAAATTTTTCGGAAATGGACAAGCAAAAAAGCCCCACCAAATTGGCAGGGCTTTAAATCAATTTATTTTAGAGTTTAATTATTCGGCAACAACCTGAAAAGGTACTGTTACACTCACATTTCTATGTAAGCGAACTTCTGCTTCATACTTCCCTATTTCCTTAATTGTAGTCAGTTTTACAAATCGTTTGTCAATTTCATGACCAAGCACTTGTAATGCCTCAGTAAACTGAACAGTAGTCACCGAGCCAAAAAGCTTTTGTCCGTCTTCTGCTACTTTTGCCTTTACTTTTATATCCAGTCCAGAAATTACTTCTGCAATATTATTAGCATCTGCAACTACTTTTTCTTCCTTACCTGATTGTTGTCTTAGTTTTTCTTCTAAAACCTTAACAGCAGATTCGCTAGCGATAACGGCTTTTCCTTTTGGAATTAAAAAATTTCTGGCAAAGCCATTTTTTACCTTTACAATTTCATCTGCAAAGCCCAATTTTTCGATATTTTCTTTTAATATAATTTTCATAGCTCTTATTATTTTAATAAATCGCCAACATAAGGCAACAATGCAATTTGTCTTGCTCTTTTTACTGCAACCGATAATCTTCTCTGGAATTTCAGTGAGGTTCCTGTAAGTCGTCTTGGCAAAATTTTACCTTGCTCATTCAAAAATCGCATTAAAAAGTCAGGGTCTTTATAATCAATATACTTGATTCCCATTTTTTTGAAACGACAATATTTATCTCTATTTCTTTTATCGATATCAACTGGAGAAAGATATCTTATTTCCGATTTTGATTTGTTAAATTTACTCATGATTTGGCTTCCTCCTTTTTAGTTTTGTTATCACTTAGTCTCTTTCTTCTTCTATCAGCATATGCTATGGAAAATTTATCCAAACGAACGGTTAACCATCTCATCACTCTTTCATCTCTTTTAAATAGAATTTCCAAATCAGCAATAGTTGTGCCTTCTGCCTCAAATTCTATGAAGTAGTAAAATCCTGTATTCTTTTTTTGGATAGTGTACTTCAATTTTTTCAACCCCCAATATTCTTCATTGCCAATTTTGGCTTTATGATCTTTTAGGGTTTTTGTAAACTGTTTTACCGTTTCCCTCATCTGTTCTTCAGATAAGACGGGATTCATAATGAAAACGGTTTCATAATTGTTCATTTTTTCCTTTTTTGATTAATAATAAATTTCGGGCTGCAAATCTAATAAAACTAATTAAATCAGCAAGGCAGAGTTTCTAATAATTTTTTACTCTTTTATTCGTTAGAAATGTTACTTTTGTTTTTTTAAAAATTTGTGCAATTATCAATGGGAAATTTTATTGTTTCGGCTAGAAAATATCGCCCTACTACATTCTTAGAAGTAGTGGGGCAGTCATCTATTACTGCAACTCTTACAAATGCAATTTTGGATAATCATTTGGCACAATCTTTTCTTTTTTGTGGCCCAAGAGGAGTGGGAAAAACTACTTGTGCTCGTATTCTAGCAAAGACTATTAATTGTCAAAATATCAGTAAAAAAGTAGAACCATGTGATAAATGCGAATCCTGCACTTCTTTTAATGAGTCGCACTCTTTTAATATTCATGAATTGGATGCCGCATCCAATAATTCGGTGGATGATATTCGGAATTTGGTGGATCAAGTTCGCTTTGCACCACAAGTTGGGGATTATAATATTTACATAATTGATGAGGTGCACATGCTTTCTGCTTCTGCTTTTAATGCTTTTTTAAAAACTTTGGAAGAACCTCCAAGCCATGCTATTTTTATTTTAGCCACCACAGAAAAACATAAAATAATCCCAACTATTTTATCTAGATGCCAGATTTTTGATTTTATGCGAATTGGAATGGATGATATTGTAAATCATTTGGTTTTTGTGGCTGAAAAAGAGGGGATAAAAGTAGAGCAAGATGCCCTACATATTATAGCGCAAAAATCAGATGGCTCACTTAGAGATGCCCTTTCTATTTTTGATAGGCTGGCAAGTTTTTCAGATGGAATAACTTATAAATCAGTAATTGATAATTTGAATATTTTGGATCATGATTATTATTTCAAAATCACAACTTCCATTTTGCAGCAAGATATTTCAAAAGTACTTTTAATTTTTAATGAAATTATTAATAATGGCTTTGATGGGCATCATTTTATTAATGGTTTGGCTTCTCATTTTAGAGATTTATTGGTCTCGCAAGATAAGGAAACACTTGTGCTTTTAGAAAAAGGAGAATCCTTAAAAGAGCAATATCTTACTCAATCTCAAATGTCTCAGCAATCCTTTCTGCTTAAAGCATTAGATATTTGCAACAGTTGTGATGTACAATATAAAACAAGTAAAAATCAGCTGCTTTTAGTGGAGCTAACCCTCATGAAGCTGTGTAGCCTTACTCATAGCGAATCAAAAAAAAAAACAAATAGTATAAACCTTCCAAAGCAAGAGACAAAACAAGAAAAAGAAGTAGAAAATTCCATAATGGAATTAAAAAAAGAGGAGGTAAATAGAAAAAATGTTGTAGAAAAACCAATAGAAAAAAATAATGCAGATAATGTAAATGCCAAAAATAAAACAGCACAGCTTATTTCTATTTCTGATTTAGAGGAAGAAGAACAGGAAAAGGAAGAAAAAACAACTGAAAAAAGAAATGAAGAATTAAAAAAGGAAGATTTACAGGAAGTTTGGAAAGAATATATTGTTCTTCAAAAAGAAAAAGGAAAGGCGAATTTTGCAACAACTCTAGATATGAATGAGCCCAATTTGTTATCGGATTTTAAGATAGAAGTTTTAATTTCAAACAAATCGCAAGAAGTAGTAATTGAAAAAGAAAAAATAGATTTGCATGAATTTTTAAGAAATAAATTACAGAATGATTTTATAGAAATAACAACTAAAATTCAAGAAAAAACAGCTGAAGAAAGAGTACCTTATACTAACAAAGACAAATATGAACAAATGGCAAAAGAGAATACTAACTTAAAAAACTTAAAAGAAAAGTTAGGACTTGATTTTGACTTTTAAAAACCAAAAAAAATGAACAAAAAAACACTAACTATTATTTTAATCGGTATTGCATTTGCACTACTAATTACTAACCAACTAAAAAAGATGAACAAACTAGAAAATCAATACGAAACAGCAAAAAATGATCCTTTAAAAGCTAGAATCTATACGCTTGATAATGGGCTTAAAGTTTACTTAACTTCTTATGCTGATGCTCCTAGAGTTCAAACAAATATTGCAGTTCGTGCAGGAAGTAAAAATGATCCTTCTGATGCAACAGGTTTAGCTCATTATTTAGAGCACATGCTTTTTAAAGGAACTGATATTTATGGTAGTTTAGATTTTGAGAAAGAAGCTCCAATGTTAGATAAAATTGAAGCGCTTTATGAAGAATACCGTTCTTATGATATGGCGGATACTGAAAATAGAGATAGAATTTGGAGACAAATAGATTCTATTTCTGGTGAGGCTGCAAAATTTGCTATTGCTAATGAATACGATAAAATGGTTAGTGGATTAGGTGCAAAAGGAACGAATGCTTATACATCTAATGAAAAAACTGTTTATATTAATGATATTCCTTCTAATCAAATTGAAAAATGGTTAAAATTAGAAGCAGAGCGTTTCCGTTATCCTGTTTTTAGATTGTTCCATACAGAGTTAGAAGCAGTATATGAAGAAAAAAACATAAGTTTAGATAATGACGGGCGTAAAATGTTTGAAGCATTATTTGATGGTTTGTTCCCAACTCATCAATACGGACAACAAACTACAATTGGAACAGTTGAACATTTAAAAAACCCTTCTTTAACAGAGATTAGAAAGTACTTTAACAAATATTATGTGCCAAATAACATGGCTATTTGCCTTTCAGGTGATTTTGATTATGACGAAACAATTGAGTTGATTAATAAATATTGGGGAAGTTTTGAAAGAAAAGATGATCCTACTTTTGAAGTTATTAAAGAATCTTCAATTGCTGAACCAGTTTATAAAGAAGTTTACGGGCCTGAGGCTGAAAGATTGTACTTAGGATTCCGTTTTGATGGTGCAAATACTGAGGATGCAAAAATGCTAACTATGGTAGATATGGTGCTTTCCAATTCATCAGCAGGGCTTATTGATTTGAACTTAAACCAAGCGCAAGAATTGATTGGAGGAGGATGTTTCCCTTATGTATTAGAAGATTATTCTATGCATGGATTCTATGGTAGTCCAAAGCAAGGGCAATCTTTAGAAGAGGTGAAAGATTTATTATTAGCTCAAATTGAAGAGGTAAAAGCTGGTAATTTTCCTGACTGGTTAGTGGCTGCAATTATTTCTGATTTGAAACTAAATCAAATTAAGAAATTAGAAAGTAATAGTGGTAGAGCAAATGAGTTTGTAGATGCTTTTACTTTGGGAATTTCATGGGAGGATCATCAAAATGAAATGGCTGAATTAGAGAAGATAACTAAACAGGATATTATTGATTTTGCAAATGCTAGGTATGCTGATAATTATGTGGTGGTTTACAAAAGAGCTGGTGAAGATAAATCAGTTATTAAAGTAACAAAACCTGCTATTACTCCAGTGTCAGTTAATCGTGAAGATCAGTCTCCATTTTTAGCAAACCTTTTAGCAGAAGAGGTTGCTGATGTTGAGCCAGTATTTTTAAATTTTGAGAAAGATATTCAAAAATCAAATGTAGGAGATGTTGAACTTATTTACAAAGAAAATACAGAGAACGAAAGATTTAAGTTAAACTATATTTTAGATATGGGTAAAGACCATGATGTTAAATTAAAATTAGCAGTAGATTACTTAAAGTATTTAGGTACGGATGCAATGTCTCCTTCTCAAAAAGAGGAGGAATTCTATAAGTTAGGTTGTGATTTGTCCGTAAATTGTAGTGCTGATAAAACTACTATAACTTTAAGTGGTTTGGCTAATAACTTTAACGAATCGGTAGCACTTTTTGAAACAATACTTGCTGGGGCGGTTGCTGATAAAGAGGCGCTTGTTGATTTGAAAATGAGTGTATTGAAAAAGAGGGGGGATGCTAAATTAAACAAGCAAATTATCCTTTGGAGAGCAATGGGAAGTTATGCTAAATATGGTGATAATTCTTCTTTCAGAAATATTTTATCAGAAGAAGATTTGAATAATGTTACTTCAGCAGAATTGGTTGATTTGATTCATAATTTAACTTCTTACCAGCATAAAGTATTGTATTATGGACCAGAATCAATCTCTAAGGTTGCTTCTGACTTAGAGAAATTGCATGCAAATAAATCAGACTTAAAAACGATTCCTGCTAAAAAGGAATTTGTTGAACAGCCAATGGATAAACCAATGGTTTTTGTTGTGGATTATGATATGAAACAAGCGGAAGTGATGATGCTCGCAAAAGGAGCTAAGTTAAACATGAATGAGTATCCTCAAATCAGATTTCATAATGAGTATTTTGGTGGAGGAATGAGTTCTATTGTATTTCAAGAAATGAGAGAGTCTAAGGCTTTAGCTTATTCAGTTTATAGTACTTATACTATACCAAATGATAAAGATGATTCTCATTATTTGATGAGTTATATTGGAACTCAATCTGATAAGTTAGGAGAAGCTATGGTTGGTATGACTGAACTTCTGGAAACTATGCCTGAGGCTGAAACAAATATGGCTAATGCAAAAGAGGCTATTGAACAAAAAATCAGAACAGAAAGATTGACTAAATCAAGAGTTCTATCAGAGTATGTCAAAGCAGAAAAGATTGGTGTAAGTCATGATATTAGAAAAGATATGTATGATGCATTACCATCTTTTGATATGAATACTTTAACTGAGTTCCATAATTCTCATATTGCAGGAACTACAAGAATTGTTATGGTTTTAGGATCAAAAGAAGATTTAGATTTAGATGTATTAAAACAATATGGTGAAATAGTTCACTTGACATTAGAAGATGTATTTGGGTACTAATAGATGATAGTTGTTAGTTTTTAGAAAAATAAAAAGAATGAGATAAAAGATGAGTGATAAAAGATCAAAAATAATTTATACAAAAACGGATGAGGCACCAATGTTGGCAACCCATTCATTATTACCGATAATTAATGCTTTTGCTTCAAAGGCAGGGGTTGAGGTGGAAACAAAGGACATCTCTCTTGCGGCAAGAGTTTTGGCTCTTTTTCCTGAGTATTTAGAGGAAAATCAAAGAGTAAATGATGCGCTTGCAGAGCTTGGTGAATTGGTTAAATTACCTGAAGCAAACATTATTAAACTACCTAATATTTCTGCTTCTGTTCCTCAGTTGGTTGCAGTTATTGAGGAATTGCAGTCAAAAGGATTTGCCATTCCTTCTTATCCAGATTCTCCTAAAACAGAAAAGGAGAAAGAAGTGCAAGCAAAATATAATAAAGTAAAAGGTTCTGCAGTAAATCCTGTTTTGCGTGAAGGTAATTCTGATAGAAGGGCGCCAAAGGCGGTAAAGAATTATGCAAAAGTAAATCCTCATTCTATGGGGGCTTGGAATTCTGATTCTAAAACTCATGTTGCTACAATGGAAGCGGGAGATTTCTTTCATAATGAGAAATCTGTTTGTGTAAATAATGCAACTGTTGTTAAAATTTCTCATCATGCAACTGATGGTAAGATTACAACTTTAAAAGAAAGCACGCCTTTACTCGCTAAAGAAATTATTGACTCTTCAGTGATGAATAAAAAGGCTTTATTGTCTTTCTTGGAAAAAGAAATTAAAGATGCAAAAGATTCTGGAATTTTACTTTCTCTACATATGAAGGCTACTATGATGAAAGTTTCTGATCCTATTATTTTTGGTCATGCTGTAAGTGTATATTTTGCTGATTTAGTAGCAAAACATCAATCTACTTTTAATGATTTAGGAGTTGATTTTAGAAATGGTTTTGGTGATTTGATGGATAAACTCTCGGACCTGCCTGCTGATAAAAAATCAGAAATTGAAAATGATATAAATGTTGCTTTTGAAAATAATGCCAATATTGCAATGGTAGATTCTGATAAAGGAATTACTAATTTACATGTTCCTTCTGATGTAATTATTGATGCTTCTATGCCTGCTATGATTCGTACTTCAGGTCAGATGTGGAATAGAGATAACCAAACAGAAGATACTAAGGCAATTATTCCTGATAGCTCGTATGCAAGTATTTACAGTGCAACTATTGATTTCTGTAAAGTAAATGGTGCTTTTGATCCTACAACTATGGGTACTGTTCCTAATGTAGGTTTGATGGCTCAAAAAGCTGAAGAATATGGTTCGCATGACAAAACATTTGAAATTAAAGCAGAGGGAGTTGTAAAAGTTATAGATGCCAATGGTACTGTACTTATGGAACATACAGTAGAAGAAGGTGATATTTGGAGGATGTGTCAAACTAAAGATGAGCCAATTAAGGATTGGGTAAAGCTAGCTGTAAATAGAGCAAAAGCTACTAATTGGCCAACTATTTTTTGGCTGGATGAGGGTAGAGCGCATGATGCTGAGGTGATTACTAAAGTAAATTCTTTTCTGAAAAATCATAATACTGAAGGTTTGGATATTCAGATTTTAGCTCCTTATGATGCTTGTCAGTTTACATTGAAAAGGGTTAAGAAGGGAGAAAATACAATTTCAGTAACAGGAAATGTATTAAGGGATTATTTAACAGATTTATTCCCAATTTTAGAATTGGGTACTTCTGCAAAAATGTTATCTATCGTTCCATTAATGAATGGTGGAGGTTTGTTTGAGACAGGTGCTGGAGGTTCTGCTCCAAAGCATGTTCAGCAATTCACAAAGGAAGGACACTTAAGATGGGATTCATTAGGTGAATTTATGGCAATTGTAGTTTCTTTAGAACATTTGGCGGAAGTCAATAATAACACAAAAGCAAAAGTTTTAGCTGATACTTTGGATGTTGCAATTGAGAACTTATTGACTAACGGAAAATCACCAATGCGTAAAGTAGGGCAGTTGGATAACAGAGGTTCTCACTTTTATTTAGCAATGTATTGGGCTAAGGAATTGGCTAATCAAACTGCTGATGCTGATTTGAAAGCAACTTTTGAAAAAGTAGCTGCTGATATGGAAGCTAATGAAAATGAGATTGTAACCCAATTAAATGCTGCACAAGGAAAAGTAGAAGATGTAAAGGGTTATTATTTTCCAGATGAAGAAACTACTTTTTCAGCTATGCGACCAAGTATTACTTTAAATGCTATTGTAGATAATGTATAGAAAGAGTAGTTAGATACTAGATAAAAGCCGAGCAAATGCTCGGCTTTTCTTTTACCCACCCCTTTGCCCCTCCCAAGAGGGGATTTGAGAAAATGCGAATAATCCTCCTCCGGAGGAGTTAGATGCGGCTCTATTGTTTTGTCCTCCTGAACTTGATTAACTTTGTTGAACCTAAAGGTTTCAGGAACTAAATAGAAAAATAGATTCCAAATCAAGGCATTGAAGAACTCATCTTCCTTTATCTTCTTGTTTATTTCCTTTTGTCCTTTGTAGTCTTTTACAACTTCTTTGTAAAGATGTTGGTATTGCTGGGTTTTGGCTAGTTAGTGTATCTAGTAGTAATATTACATCCAATTCCCTATTTAAAGATGTATGAAGTATTTTTTGTAATATTGGGCCGACCTAAAAAAACCTTTCTAAATGAAAAACATACTCAAAAAGATAAGATATAATTTTTATATCTCCACAGTTTTAAAAATGATACTTGTTCCAATTTATAAAATTTGTGCGTTCTTTATTTTCAGAATTGCAAGACATGTTTTGATTAATGGCGGGCTTGTTAAATATGATAACTGTAAACTTTTCTTTCCAAGGGATTTAGGAGTTAATTATATAAGTAGTATTTTTTGGAGTGGTGATGATGGTTTTGAAAAAGATGTTTGGAAAACATTAAAGCCATTAATTCTTAAGAGTAATTATTTTTTTGATATTGGTTCTAATATTGGGTTTTATTCAGTTTTAGCTAAAAAAGCTAATCCAAATATAAAGGTTACTGCTTTTGAGCCAATTGAATCAATTTACAAAAAAAACTTAATATTTCATAAGGCGAATAATATTCAGACTAATGATATTAAGAATATAGCTATTTCAGATAAAGATGGAACAACAGAAATTTATTTACCAGATTCATTAGATAATGAAGAGGAAACAACAGCAACTTTAGATAAAGACTCATGGCAACATAGTAGCAAGCATATTCGTTTTTCTGTAAAAACTCGTAAGTTAGATTCTTTTGTAAAAGATATGAATTTATCAATAAAGGAAAAAGTGGTTATTAAAATTGATATTGAAGGTTTTGAATTATATGCTTTAAAAGGTGCAAAAGAAATGATAACAACACATAAACCATATATAGTATGTGAGGTTTTATCAAGGAAGGATGCTGATTTAGAGACTTTTAAATTTATGGAAAATTTGGGTTATCAAACATTTGCAATCACAGCAGATGGTTTGTTTAAAATCCAATTAGATGAAACTTTAATGCCAAGAAACTTTCGTGACTTCCTATTTGCACCTCAAGAACTAAAAGGTAATTATCATCATTATTCCAAGCTCACACATTTTGTAGCTTAGTGCAGATAAAATAAAAACAGCCCGTAAATGGGCTGTTTTTTGTTGCGTAAGTATCTGTTTTGGGGTTTGTAAATCTACTTACTCAAACTTAATCTTTATTTTCTTTTTTGTCATCTTCATCTTTTTCTGTTTCCTCATTTCCTAAGTCATCAAAACTTACCTCTGTAAAATCAGTAGTCTGTTCTTTTTCCTCTTTCTTTTCTTCAACAGCTTTTTCTTCTTCTTTGTTTTGGCTTTTATTTAGAGAGATTATTTCTTCTCCTTTCTCTTTTATTACATAATCAGTAAGTTCAGCTAAAGCATCTTTAAAATTCACAAAATCCTCCTTATAAAGATAAAGTTTATGTTTTCGGTAAAATGGAGTTCCATCCTCATTAAAATCCCTTTTACTTTCAGTAATTGTTAAGTAGTAATCTCCAGCTCTTGTAGAGCGAACATCAAAAAAGTAAGTTCTTCTTCCTGCCCTTACTGCTTTGGAAAATATTTCTTC
Organism: Flavobacteriales bacterium; assembly: GCA_014381465.1. Classification (GTDB taxonomy): domain Bacteria; phylum Bacteroidota; class Bacteroidia; order Flavobacteriales; family BACL11; genus DUAL01. Next base: position 22,907 of record JACNLP010000025.1, read on the forward strand.
AATTTCTCTTTTTTCTCCCATCTTTTTTCCTTTTTAAGTTTTAAATATCTTACAAATCTATAAAATTATTTTTAAATGCTTTTTAGCTCTCTTTTTTATTTTGCTTTTTATAGATGTTAGCATAGAATTTTTTGTTGCTTAATAATGTTTGATGATTGCCTATTTCACTAATTTCTCCATCCTCCAAAACAATTATTTTATCTGAATTTTTTATAGCTGAAATTCTATGACTTATAATAATAGTCGTTCTTTTGTTTGTTTCATTTTTTAGCTTTGAAAGAATTTTCTGTTCTTTAGTAGAATCTACTGCCGAAAGACAATCATCAAAAATAAAAATGGTGGGTGATTTGTAAATTGCTCTTGCAATAGCAATTCTCTGTCTTTGTCCGCCAGAGAGTTGCACGCCTCTCTCTCCAACAATAGTTTTATATTTGTTTGTAAAGTTTAAAATATCTGATGTTATTTCGGAAGTTTCAGCTACTTCTTTTATTTTGTTTTCATCTATATTATCATCTCCAAATGAAATATTATCTTCAATAGTTCCTGAAAAAAGATAACCATCTTGAGGCACATATCCAATTGATTTTCGGAGTAAATTAAGATTCAAATTTTTCAATTTGTTTCCTCCTAAATAAATGTTGCCATTTTCAGCATCATACATTCTGCAAATAAGGTTAGCAATGGTTGATTTTCCACTACCGGTTTTCCCAAATACTCCTAAAGTACTTCCTTCTTTAATTGTAAAATTAATATTTTTTAAAGCTTTAATCCCTGTATCAGGATAAGTAAAAGTTACATTTTTAAATTCTATATCTCCCTTTATAGGGGTTTGCACATTTGTATAGTTCTTAATTTCTGATTTTGTATGTAGAAATTCGTTTATTCTTTGCTGAGAAGCAGCAGCTCTTTGAATCAAAGAAGTTACCCAGCCAACTGAAGCAACTGGCAATGAAAGCATATTTACATAAATAATAAATTCGGCAATATTCCCTGTTGTAATATTCCCCATTATTGCTTGTTTTCCTCCAAAATAAACTGTCATAATTGTACTAAGCCCAATCATAAAAATAATAAGTGGAAAGAAAAGAGCGTCTACTTTTACAAGTTTTAGATTTCTTGAAGTATATTCCTTACAATGCTCATCAAATTTGTAAGCAGAATTTTTTTCATTTCTAAATGACTTTAAAATATTTATTCCGGAGAAAGTTTCTTGTGAAAAAGTAGTAAGTGTTGATAATTGCTCTTGTACTTTTTCACTTCTTTTATTCATGGTATTACTTACAAAATACACTGAAACTGCTAAAAATGGCAGAGGAAGTAATACATAAAGAGTTAGAGCGGGACTTATGTTAATCATTGTAGTAATTACAAGAGTAAAAAGTGTAACCAAATTTATAGCGTACATAAGTGCAGGGCCTAAATACATTCGTACTCTGCTTACATCTTCTGTAATCCGATTCATCATATCTCCTGTATCATTTTTTTTGTAAAAAGAAATACTTAAATTTTGATATTGTTGATATATTTCGTTTTTCAAATCATATTCTATCTTTCGGGACATTACAATGATAGTCTGTCGCATAAAAAACATAAAAATGCCTTTTAAAATAGCAAAGAGTATAATTAGTCCTCCAAATTTCAATAAAATATCAGCATAATCGCCATTTGAAATTTGATTTTTTGAGAGTAATACTTTTATACTATCAAATGATTTTCTTACAAATTCAGCAGGGTAAAGAGAAAATATATTGGAAATAAAAATAAATACAAAACCTAATGAAAAACGATATCGGTATTTCCAAAAGTATTTATTAAGGTAAGCTAAATGCTTCAAGTTTAGTTGATTTAATTTTTATATATGGAAAGAAAACAGTACTTTTGCAAGCCGTTTTTCTACTGGTCAAAAGTAGAAATTATCTGTAAATAGAACGGAGTTTGAATAAAAAAAACCATAAAAAAAATGATTGAACTAAATGGATTAGATGTAAATGAGAAAGAAAGAAGTATTATTATTGATAAAATGGATAAAATGGGACATGAGCAAGTGGTGTTCTGCAGAGATAAGGAAACAGGGCTAAAAGCAATAATAGCAATTCACGATACTACAATGGGACCAGCTTTAGGGGGAACCAGAATGTGGAATTATAAAAATGAAATAGATGCACTAAATGATGTATTACGACTTTCAAGAGGAATGACTTATAAAGCAGCTATTACTGGACTAGAATTAGGCGGAGGAAAAGCTGTAATTATTGGAGATGCCCGATATGATAAGTCAGAAGCATTACTTAGAAGATTTGGGCAGTTTGTTGAAAGTTTAGGCGGAAAATATATTACTGCTGAAGATGTTGGAATGAGTACAAAAGACATGGAATACATCAGAATGGAGACAAGACATGTAACTGGTACAGCAGAGGAATTAGGTGGAAGTGGAGATCCTTCACCCGTTACTGCTTATGGTGTGTATATGGGAATTAAGGCAGCTACAATGTATCGTTGGGGCGATAATAGCTTGGAAGGAAAAACTATTTTGGTGCAAGGAATTGGGCATGTTGGTGAGCATCTAGTAAAGCACTTAACAAATGAAAAAGCAAATATTTTGATTAATGATATAAATAAGGAAAGATTAAAAATTATATCAAAAAAGTATGGTGCAAAAATAGTGGAAGGTGATAGTATTTACGATTTAGATATGGATATTTATTCTCCTTGTGCTTTGGGCGCAACCCTTAATACCGATACCATTAGCAGATTAAAATGTGAGATTGTTGCAGGAGCAGCAAATAACCAGTTAGAAGATGAAGATGTTCATGCCCATCAACTTTTAGAAAAGGGGATAATTTATGCTCCTGATTTTTTGATAAATGCTGGAGGGTTGATTAATGTTTACTCTGAAATAAAGAGGTTTTCAAGAGAACAGTCTTTAGAAAAAACCGAAAATATTTACAATACCACTTTAGAGATTTTAAACAAGGCGGAGGAAGATGGAATAACTACAAATAAGGCAGCAATAAGTATTGCAGAACAAAGGTTAAGCGAAAATATAAAATAAAGTTAAGTTCTTTTTATGATAAACAGGAGGCACATTCGGCTGAAAGTAATGCAATCGGTATATGCGTACTTTACATCTAAAAATCAAGATTTGGATAATGCAATAAAGCAGATGATAAGGCAAACTGAAAGCATTTCTCATCTTTACCTTCTTTTAACCTCTTTGCCAATTGCTTTGGCACAGTTTTCAAAAATATTTCTGGAAGAACAAAAAAACAAACATCTACCTACCGATTTAGATAAAAATCCTAGTGAAAACTTTGCAAATAATCAAATTATACAATTGATTGCTGAAGATGAAATTTTAATAGGTAAGATTAATAAAGTTACAGGACTTTGGTTTAATAATGACCATAATTTTATTCAGAAATTATTTGTGAAGATATGGAAGTCTGATTTGTATAAAGAATATACAACTTCCAATCAATCTTCATTTTTACAAGATAAAGATTTTTTGCTTTCCATTTTTGATAAATTTATTGTTGAAGATGAATTGTTGCATCATATTTTGGAGGAAGAAAGCATTTTTTGGCTTGATGATTTGCCTTTTGTGGCAAATATAGTTTATAGTCAGATTAAAAATGTAAAGCAAGGGGCGGAGGCTTACTCTTTTTCAACTTCTACATTTAAAAATAATGATGATAAAACCTTTGCCAAAAAACTTTTTACTACTACTATTAATCATCATAAAGAATTTGAAAAAATAATAACTAAAAAAGCAAAAAACTGGGATTTAGATAGAATTGCAAAAATGGATCAAATTCTAATAATGATGGCATTATGCGAGCTGATGTATTTTGATGAAATTCCTATAAAGGTTACGCTTAACGAGTATATTGAGGTAGCAAAATATTATAGTACAAACAAAAGTAAAGGTTTTATTAATGGCATTCTGGATAAGGTAATCTCTGAGTATAAAAAATCAGGAAAAATTAAAAAAGTAGGAAGAGGACTTGTAGAATAATTTATAAATTTGCAAAATGAAAACACTAAAAATTTTATTATGCTTTGCTGTTGTTACAAATTTTGCTTGTAATGATTTGGCAAAAAAAGAAGAAACAAAAAAGAAAGAGAAAATTTCAGCAAAACTTGTAAATAATCCAATTACAGCACAAAAAATAAAGCAAAATAATTTACTTCCTGAGCTTTCTTTTGAAAATCTGGAACATAATTTTGGTAAAATTAATCAAGGAGAATCAGTTTCTCACAAGTTTACTTTTGTTAATTCTGGGAAAGGAGATTTAGTTATTAGTCAGGCAAAAGGAAGCTGTGGTTGCACAGTGCCCCAGTGGCCAAAAGGTGCAGTTGCTCCTGGAGAATCAGCTGAAATAGAGGTAACTTTTAATAGTGCAGGGAAATCAGGCAAACAAAATAAAACGATAACATTAGTTAGCAATGCTATACCAAACACAACAGTATTAACAATCTATGCACAAATATTAGTGCTAGAAAACAACAAATAATATGATATTATTACAATCAGCAAGTGGAGGAACATCTTTAATTTTTTTCGGATTAATTTTTGCAGTAATGTATTTTTTTATGATTCGTCCGCAAATGAAAAAACAAAAGAAAGAAGCATCTTTTCGAGAGGCGTTGCAGATTGGGGAAAAGGTAGTAACTATAGGAGGGATACATGGGAAGATTTCAGAATTAGGAAAAACTACTGTAGTACTTGAGATACATAATTCTGGAAAATTGAAAGTAGAAAGATCGGCCATCTCAATGCTTGCGCAAACCGAAATACAACAAAATTAGAATGATTGGTAAATTGCAGGGATTTTTTCTAGGAATCGTAAAATTCTTGCATTTGAATAAAGCCATAAGTAGATACTTTGTTTTTTTGCTTGTTTCCCTTTCGTTTTGGTTTTTAACGGTAATGAGTAAGGAGTACGAAACCATTATATTTATCCCAATAATATATACGGATTTCCCTGAGAGCAAACAGTTAATAAATAAACCTGAAAACAGTTTAGAATTAAAAGTGAAATCGCATGGGTTTTATCTCTTAAGTAATAATCTTTTCAAAACAAAAACGCTTACTATTTCGGTAAAAGATTTAGCAGAAGTAAAAGCAAATAATTATAGCCAAAAACATTGGGTAGTAAAAAGAAATTACAAAAAAATAAACAAACACCTTGCTTCAGATATTAGGATTTTAAGCGTAAACCCAGATACTTTATTTATTCGATTTCAGCAAAAAGAAAGTAAAAAAGTACCTATTGTTTTTAACGGAGAACTGGATTTTTTAGCTCAAATCCGATTAAAAGATAAAATAAATATTTTTCCTGATAGTATTTTTGTTTTTGGAACAAAAGAAAATCTTTCTGAAATTGAATTTGTGAAAACTAAGAGTATTGTTTTTAACAAGGTGGAAAAATCTACAAAGCAAGAAGTAGAATTAAGTGAGATTGAAGGAATATCTTTTACTAATAAAAAGGTTAAAATATCTTTTGAAGTAGAAAAATTTACAGAAAAAATAATAGAAATACCATTGTCTTCAAAGAATGTGCCTGAAGGTTACAAGATAAAATTTTACCCTTCAAAAGTAGAAATTGTTACAACAGTTGCTTTTGCTTATTACGACAAGTTAATCTCATCATTATTTCTTGCAGAAGTGGATGCTTCTGATTTAAATGGGGAAAAGAGATTAGATGTAGTTTTAAGTAAGCACCCTTCATTTGCTAATATTCTAAAAGTAAAACCAAGTAGAGTTGAGTTTTTATTGATAAGAGAGAAATAAGGAAAGTCCGTGTTCTGTCATTGCGAAAACAAGGTTTTAGAAGCAAACTATAGTTACCCACCCCTTAATCCCCTCCCAAGAGGGGAATTGATAAAATGCGAATAGTTCTCCTCCTTGGAGGAGGTAGAGGTGGGTTGCTTTGGAGTTTTGTCATTGCGAATAAGATGAAGCAAGCTGTATTTACACACCCCTTTACCCCTTACTTTACACACCCCCAACCCCTTACTTCACATGCGTTCAGCACATGCTTTTAGAGGGGAGGTAATTAACTGCTAATATTGTTTTTTCAGGAGTTAGAGTCAGTTCTATTGTTTTGTCATCCTGAACAAATGTGAAGGATCTCTCTTTTCTATTCCTTTCATTGTGAATAAGATGAAGCAAGCTGTATTTACACACCCCCAACCCCTCTTGTTAGAGGGGAGTTTTGTCATTGCTAATATTCTAAAAGTAAAACCAAGTAGAGTTTTTATTGATAAGAGAGAAATAGGGTGTTTTGTAATCCTCTTGAATCAAGTTATCTAAAATCTAATATCTTTGCTTTATGCATTTTTTAGAAACACCAATTGAATATTTGAAAGGCGTTGGGCCAATGCGAGCAGAGCTCCTGAAGAAAGAATTACATATTTTTACTTTTTATGATTTATTATACCATTTTCCTTTTCGCTATACCGATAGGAGTGTTATTCATAAAGTTGCTGATTTAAATGCCAATATGCCCTATATTCAGTTAAAAGGAAAAATTGTTCGCTTTGAAGAAAAGGGACAAAAAAGAGCAAAACGATTGCTTGCTCATTTTCAAGATGAAACGGGAGTAACCCAATTGATTTGGTTTAAAGGAATCAGATGGATAAAAAGAAGCATAAAAATAAATACGGAATATTTAGTTTTTGGAAAGCCATCTGCTTATCAAAATAAAGTAAATATTGTGCATCCAGAAATGGATTTTTTTGAAAAACAACAATCTGTTTCTTCCTCTTTGCAATCAGTATATCATTCAACAGAGAAGCTAAGCGGAAAAGGATTAAATAGTAGAGGGATAAGAAAGCTAGTTAAAGCATTACTTCTGCAAATAAATGATAAAATTGATGAAACATTATCCGATTCTTTACTTAGTAAATTAAAACTTCCTAAAAGGGAAGAAGCTCTTGTAAATATTCATTTTCCTGCCGATACAAATAAGTTAGAAAGGGCACAAAAAAGATTAAAATTTGAAGAACTCTTTTTCTTACAATTTCACCTTTTGAAAATGAAACTAACAAGAACAAAGAAATCCAAGGGATTTGTTCTTGAAAAAGTGGACAATCATTTTGATAATTATTTTAAGAATCATTTGAAGTTTGAACTTACAAATGCACAAAAGAAAGTGCTAAAAGAAATTCGAATAGATGTAAAAAAAGGCAATCAAATGAATCGGCTTTTACAAGGAGATGTTGGTAGTGGAAAAACATTAGTAGCTCTACTTTCAATGTTAATGTCGGTGGATAATAATTTTCAATCTTGTATGATGGTTCCAACAGAAATTCTGGCTCAGCAACATTTTAAAAATATTTCAAGTGAGTTAAAAGAATTAGATATAAAAGTAGCAATTTTAACGGGTTCAAGTAAAATGAAAGAACGAAAGAAACTACATGAGAAATTAGAAAATGGAGAGATTGATATATTAATTGGAACTCATGCACTTTTGGAAGATAAGGTTGTTTTTAAAAACCTAGCTTTTGTAGTAATAGATGAGCAGCACCGCTTTGGGGTAGCTCAAAGGGCAAAACTCTGGAAGAAAAACATAACTCCCCCACATATTTTAGTAATGACGGCAACTCCAATTCCTAGAACACTTTCTATGACGCTTTATGGAGATTTAGATGTTTCCATTATTGATGAGTTGCCCCCAGGAAGAAAGGAGATAAAAACTCTTTGGCGATCAGATAGTAGCCGATTGAAAGTAAATAAATTCATGCATGAGCAGATTGCTTTAGGTAGGCAAATTTATATTGTATATCCGCTTATTCAAGAAAGTGAAAAGTTAGACTACAAAGATTTAATGGATGGCTACAAAGCAATTTCAGCAGAATTTCCTATGCCAGATTTTCAAGTGAGTGTTGTTCACGGACAAATGAAATCAGAAGATAAACAGTATGAAATGAAACGCTTTGTAGAAGGAATAACCAACATAATGGTGGCGACAACTGTTATTGAGGTTGGAGTGGATGTGCCTAATGCAAGCGTAATGGTCATTGAAAGTGCAGAACGATTCGGACTTTCACAATTACACCAACTCAGAGGGAGAGTTGGTAGAGGGGCAGAGCAATCTTATTGCATTTTGCTAAGCGGACAAAAAATTAGTAATGAAGGGCGTTTGCGACTGGAAACCATGTCAAAGACCAATGATGGATTCAAAATTGCAGAAGTAGATTTAAAATTAAGAGGTCCTGGCGATATGATGGGGACAAAACAAAGTGGAATACTTAATTTTAAGATTGCTGACCTTTTAAGAGATGGGAAAATATTAGAATTTGCGAGAAAGGAGGCAATTGCTTTATTAAAAGATGATGAAAATTTGGAGAAAGCAGATAATATAAATATTGCAGCTGCATACATGCCTTACGCTAAAGAAAGAATGGGGTGGAGTAGAATAAGTTAATTGTTTTGATGTGAATGTATTATTAGAACTCTCCAATAAACTCATAAGCCCCAATATCAGGAATGCTCCTAGAATTTCCTTCAATATCTGTAAAGATAGAAGTGCTTGTTCCAGCATCAATACAAGGCGAACTTTCTGTTAAATGAAAATCTCTTTTTGTTTTATCCTCAAAATCAGGATTTTCATTTTTAATAATATTAATATAATTTGAGGTATTTGTATTTGTGTTTGGGTCAATTTTAATAAGGCAATGCTCAAAAGTATAATTAAAGTTACCAATGCTATTTTCCTGAAATTCAATTTCAGTAGTTAAACTTCCATCAATAATACAATTGATAAAATTGGCTTTTTGTAAATCTCTAATATGAGTTATTCCATTTAGATCTTCAAAAAAATTATTTAAAAGAATAGATGGAGTACTTCTAGTATTCAAATTCCAATAATTTGCAAAAGTACAATGAGTAAATTTGTATTCCCCACCAATATTACAAACCACAGTATATTGGCCACAATTGCTTACAATAGAGTTATTTGCCTCTAAATTTGTTCCTTGTCCCAATATGCCAATGGCGGACATATTTTCAATAATACAATTATTTATTGTGGCTGTTGGATTGCTATTTCCTATCGTATCGGCATGAATTCCAATTGTTCCTTCTTTTATTATGGCGTAATTAAACTCATTATTAATACTTCCTGGCATTAGCCAAATTCTATCCCATTGCCCAGGAGAATCATCATACCAAGAATCTAATCTGTCCCCTTGAAAAACCACTTCATTTCCTAAGCTCCCATTTACTTTTATTGTTCCCCCAGAAATTGTTGAGAATGGATTCCCAACAATAATTCCAGAATTTTCATGTAAATAAACTTTTGTGCCTTCATTTATTGTAAGCTGACAGCCAGGATCTACCATTACATAACCATAAATTACATGTGGCTTATCGTTATTCCAAATCTCATTGCAAGCCAATTCATGATACCAAAAGCGCAATGTATCATCTTCATCTACTATTTCTCCAAAAGTATTAGCAGTATGAAAATAAACATCTTGTCCGTAGGCGACTAAATCCACTTTTTGTACTTTTCCGCCAGTGTTAAACTCCAGATTAGCACTAGTTAGTAAAGGAGAATTTTGATTGCTTGGGTCAATCCTTACTTCCACAAAAATAAAAATACTATCATTTGCAGGAATCTCTACATCTTTAGCTTCACTTCCAGAAATCCCATCTACATTTATGGCATAAAATTGCATGTCCTCTCCTGTGATTTTAATATCCGTTTTTACAGCAAAATCATTTTTGTTATATACCTTCAAATGATGGGTGATGGAGCCAACAGTAGTAAAAACTGTATCAAAAAGTATAGTGTCATTTGAAAAGTGTAAACTAGCTTTTCCTTCTGATAAAATGGCTTCTTTCTTGCAGGAAAATAAGCAAATAAGCAGTAAAATAACGATACTAAATAGTTTTGTTTTCTTCATTTTGGCAAAGATAATTAGTTAATTTAAAATTCATTTGTCTTATCAAACAAAAAATATAATATTTAATTATGTTTTTTAAGTAAAATTTTTAATTTTGCAGCCCAAATAATTTTTAAAAAAATGAAAAAAGGAATACACCCAGATAATTACAGATTAGTCGTTTTTAAGGATATGTCAGATGATTTTGCTTTTTTAACGCGTTCTTGTGCTCCAGCAAAAGACACTATAAAATGGGAAGATGGGAATGAATATCCACTTATAAAAATGGAAATTTCTTCTGCTTCACATCCATTTTATACTGGTAAAATGAAACTAGTAGATACAGCTGGTAGAATTGATAAATTTAAAAACAGATACAAGCACCTAAAGAAATAAGTTGCTTTTTTGATACTTTTTAAAAACCCTGCACAATTTGTGTGGGGTTTTTCTTTACATTTGTATTTTATTATTTTTAGATGAATACCATACTTTTTGACTATAACAGAGAGGCATTTTTTCCGCTTAGCTTTACTCGCCCAATAGCCGACTTACGAATAGGGATTACTACCATTAAAGAAAAATGGGAGTGTTATTTTGATACCGTTAGTGTAAAAACAGAAGATTATTTGGCTTCTAAATTCCCTATGAATATTAGCAGTGAAAACCTCTGGATTAATGCCTGTGTTTTTCCAAATCAAGAACTTGTTGATGAGATTAAAGTACTGCAAAAAGGAGAAATTTTAGCAAAAGGCGATATTCCTATTGCTTTTTTTGGTGAGCAATTCGACTTTGAATCTTTACCAAAAAAAGAAGTAAGAACTGCTTTTACGCTACTTACTCATATCTGGGAGATTTTCAGTTTAAATGGAGAGGAAATAAAAAATGATTTTGATAGAATTACAAAAGGAAGAAAATCGCAAGAGCTAGATGAACTAAGTATAAAAGTAGGCGATTATCCACTTTTTATTGAACAAGGCGCAAAGGTAGAATGTGCTTTTATAAATTGCAAGGAAGGTCCTGTTTATATTGGAAAAAATGCAGAAATTATGGAATGCTGCATCATTAGAGGGCCATTTGCAATGGGAGAAGGGGCAGTGCTAAAAATGGGTGCTAAAATTTATAGTAATACCACTTTGGGTCCTTTTTGCAAAGTAGGAGGTGAGGTAAATAATGTAGTTTTTATGGGCTACTGCAATAAAGGGCATGATGGATTTTTAGGAAATTCCGTAATTGGGGAATGGTGCAATTTGGGTGCTGATAGCAATAACTCTAATCTTAAAAATAACTATGCAGAGGTTAAACTTTGGAATTATGAAACAGAACGCTTCAAAAAGACTGGCTTGCAGTTTTGTGGTTTAATTATGGGCGACCATAGCAAATGTGGCATCAATACCATGTTTAATACAGGAACTGTAGTTGGGGTAAGTGCGAATATTTTTGGAGCTGGTTTCCCTAGAAATTTTATTCCTTCTTTTTCTTGGGGTGGTGCTTCAGGTTTTTCTACTTATAATACCGATAAAGCTTTTGAAGTAGCAGAAATTGTGATGCAAAGAAGAAATAAATACTTTGATGATATAGAAAAAAGCATTTTGTCTTATGTTTTTGAGCTAACTAAAGCTTATAGAAAGGACTAAATTTCTGCCAATTTTGAATAAGATTTCTCTGGCACACTCTTTGCAACAGTATATAAATAGTAAATTAAAGTATTTCACTGACATATTGTCAAAACAAAAATTATGAATAAAGACAAATTAAGATTTAACACTTTATCCTTATCAGAACTTATTGAAGAAGAATCAGATTATTTTCCACTTCTAAGTAGGGAAGATGAGGATAAAATAGATAAAGAAAAAACACCCAAAACTCTACCGATTCTACCACTTAGAAATACGGTTCTCTTTCCAGGAGTTATTATCCCAATTACAATTGGTAGAGATCGCTCTATTAAACTGATTAAAGATACTTATAAAGGAAACAGAACTATTGGCGTTTTGGCACAAAAAGATCCAAATATTGAAACTCCTAAAAAAGAGGATTTAAACAGAGTAGGAACTGTTGCCCACATACTAAAAATGCTTAGGATGCCAGATGGAAATATAACAGCAATTATTCAAGGCAGAAAAAGGTTTGAGATTGAAGAATTTGTGCAAACAGACCCTTATTTTAAGGCGAAAGTAAATCGTTTGAATGAAAAAAAACCATTGAATAATGATAAGGAATTTAGTGCTTTGGTTGATTCTGTCAAGGATTTAGCCCTTCAAATAATTGAGGAATCGCCCAATATCCCAACAGAAGCAACAATGGCTATCAAAAACATTGAAAGTCCTTCTTTTGTTATCAATTTTGTGGCTTCTAATATGAATATCAGTTTAAATGAAAAGCAAGGATTACTAGAAGAAATTGATTTAAAAATTAGAGCCAGTAATTCATTAGAGTTTTTAACCAAAGAATTGCAAATGTTGGAGATGAAAAATGAAATTCAATCCAAAGTTCGGACTGATTTAGACAATCAACAAAGAGAGTACTTCCTGCATCAACAAATGAAGGCAATTCAAGAAGAATTAGGTGGAACTGGTTCAGAGCAGGAAATAGAAGAAATGCGTACAAAGGCACAAAATAAAAAATGGAATAAAGATGTGGCTGAATCTTTTGAAAAAGATTTAAAAAAACTACAAAGAATGAACCCCGGTATGGCTGATTATTCTGTACATAGAAGTTATTTGGAACTGCTTTTAGATTTACCTTGGAATGAGTTTTCAAAAGATAAATTTGACTTAAAAAAAGCCAAAAAGATTTTAGATAGAGATCATTTTGGATTGGAAAAAGTAAAGGAAAGAATCATTGAATTCTTAGCTGTTTTGAAGCTAAAAGGAGATATGAAATCACCAATACTTTGCCTTAGTGGTCCTCCAGGAGTTGGAAAAACATCTCTAGGAAAATCGGTAGCAGAAGCTTTGGGTAGAAAATATGTAAGAGTATCTTTAGGAGGATTGCGTGATGAGGCTGAAATAAGAGGGCATAGAAAAACTTATATTGGTGCTATGCCTGGTAGAATCATCAAATCCATCAAAAAGGCAGAAACTTCCAATCCTGTTTTTGTTCTTGATGAAATTGATAAGGTAACAAGAGATGCACATGGCGACCCTTCTTCCGCACTTTTGGAGGTGCTCGATCCTGAACAAAACGAAAGTTTCCATGACAATTATTTAGAATTGGGCTATGATTTATCAAAAATATTATTTATCGCAACAGCCAATTCTTTAAATACCATTCAGCCAGCATTACTCGATAGAATGGAAATTATTGAAATGAGTGGTTATACCGTAGAAGAAAAAGTTTCAATTGCTAAAAAACACCTTCTTCCAAAACAATTAAAAGAGCATGGGCTTAGCAGAAAAGATTTGCAACTATCAGATAAAGTGTTAGAGAAAATAGTAGATGGATACACTAGAGAATCAGGTGTTAGAGGTTTGGAAAAAACAATTAGTAAAGTTATTCGATTTGCTGCAAAATCCATTGCTATGGAACAAGAATACCAAACGAAAGTAAGCATTTCAGATATAGAAAAAATATTGGGGCCTATTAAATTTGATAGAGATCAACTTCTAAACAATGATGTAGCAGGGGTTGCAACTGGTTTAGCTTGGACAAGAGTTGGAGGCGATATCCTTTTTATTGAATCAAGTTTGAGCAGGGGAAAAGGGAATTTAACCATTACTGGAAATCTAGGTAATGTGATGAAAGAATCCGCAACCATTGCTTTAGAATACTTAAAATCTCATGCAAAAGATTACAAATTGGATGCTGATATTTTTCAAAAGTGGAATGTACATATTCATGTTCCAGAGGGGGCTACTCCAAAAGATGGTCCTTCTGCTGGTATTACCATGTTTTCGGCTTTGGTTTCTGCTTTTACTGGAAAAAAAGTAAATAATAAATTGGCCATGACGGGCGAAATTACATTAAGAGGAAAAGTACTTCCTGTGGGAGGAATAAAAGAAAAAATATTAGCTGCCAAACGCTCAGGAATCAAAGAGATTATTTTGTCCAAAAACAACAAAAAAGATATAGGTGAAATTAAAGCATCTTATTTGAAAGGGCTTAAATTTCATTATGTGAGCAGTATGAAAGAAGTAACTGATATTGCGCTTTTTTAAATAAGATATTTTTTTTACAGGAGAGCTTTGGATAAAAAAATAAGGGTAAGCTACTTATATCGCACCGCTACAACCTATTACCCTTGCTGCATTCCTGCCCTGGGGGAGTTCATAGGGAGCTGGTCGTACAAGACTTACCCTTGGCGGCAAAAATAAGATTATTCTTAAAATGCAGTAAGTAATTCTGTAAATCTATTTTGTTTATATTTGCCTGTTTTAATTTTAATAAATTTAAGAATGAATTCAAGAAAATTTGCAATGAACTATGGTGCTGTTTTAGGGTTGTGCCTTGTTGCTATTGCCTCTGTAATGTGGAGTTTTGGAGTAGATAAAAGTGGCTCAATGCTGCCAACAATTTTAAATAATGGATTGATAATTGCTGCTATCTCATATTCAATTATTCAGTTTCGAGATACTGAAAATGAAGGGTTTCTTTCTTATGGAGATTCCTTAAAGCTAGGAACATCAATTGCTTTTTTCTCTTCTGTGATTTTAGCTTTTTACACTTTTATATTTGTTAGCTATATAGAGCCAAATACTCTAACCGAATTAATGCAACAAACAGAGCAAGCTGTTTTAGAATCAAACCCTGAGATTTCTGATGAAGAATTAGATTTAGCTTTAGAGATGACTGCTAAATTTATGCAGCCTCATTGGATGCTGATTTTAGGAATGCTAAGTGGAACCTTTATGGGTTTTCTCTATTCATTAGTGATTTCTATTTTCACTAAAAAAGACAATCCAAACTCAATAGCATAATAATGAATATATCAGTAGTAGTACCTTTATTTAATGAGGAAGAATCATTGCCAGAATTATGTGCTTGGATTGATAAAGTAATGCAAAAAAATAACTTCACTTATGAAGTTTTACTTATTGATGATGGAAGTAAAGATAAATCATGGGAAGTTGTAGAAAAAATTTCTGCTGAAAACTCAAATGTAAAAGGAATAAAATTCAGAAGAAATTATGGGAAATCAGCTGCTTTAAATGTTGGTTTTGCAAAAGCAATAGGTGATGTTGTAATTACTATGGATGCTGATTTGCAGGATAGTCCAGAGGAAATTCCTGCATTATATAATAAAATTGCAGTTGGGGGCTTTGATTTAGTTTCAGGTTGGAAAGCAAAGCGTTATGATCCTCTAACTAAAACGATTCCTACAAAACTCTTTAATTGGGCAGCTCGTAAAGCTTCAGGTATTTATTTACATGATTTTAATTGCGGACTTAAATCCTATAAAAACACAGTTGTGAAATCAGTTGAGGTACATGGTGAAATGCATAGGTATATTCCTGTGTTGGCTAAGTGGGCAGGTTTTTCTAATATTACCGAACAGGTAGTGGAACATCAAAGCCGTAAATATGGCGTTACAAAATTTGGTTTGGAGCGTTTTGTAAATGGATTTTTGGATTTGCTTACAATTACTTTTGTTTCTCGTTTTGGTAAAAAGCCTATGC
>JACNLP010000060.1 GCA_014381465.1 Flavobacteriales bacterium
GCAATTGTTGAAGAGTATCTGTATTCAGGTCAAGTTCCTGAAATGGACTATAAGGTTTCAGATGCCATTAATACTAAATTAATGCTTAAAGAGAAGATAATAACAAAGGACAGAGTAATAGATAGAATTATGGTTTTCGTAAACACCTTCTTTGAAGGATTGGCTGCCTAAAAAAAACCTGCATCAAAAGGCTCATTATAGGTGTGTCCGATTTTGTCCACTTTTGGTAGTATAAAGGGTAATATCTTAATCACTAACTCTAATCTTTCTTTAGGCTCTAAAGACTCCAATAACTCTTCAATCTTTTCTAATTCATTATATAGAACATCTTTTAAGATTGTCCTTAATTCTTTTGTTAATCTATTTGGTGTGCCTTTTTGTCTTCCACCATATTTCTTTCCTGTTGTATTTGCCATTCTATTTTAATCTATTATAGTTTAATTCCTTTACTGTAGTAATGTATTAGTCCGTTTATCTCTAAGAAAATGTGGGTTTATTGGGTAATTACTTAATCCTTCTTGTGTAAGGGGTATTCTTAGGTCGTAGAGTAGAAGAAGGTCTTTATATAAAAGTTCAAGAACTGACTCGTCCTGTGTACATAGCGGGAGGTTATCGAAAGATAGTCTCCCGTTTTTGTTTTTTTATACCTTTGCATTTCCTTATGAAAAAAAATAATTTAATACTTTTTGTTTTTATTTTTAGTGTTATTTCTGCTTTCTCACATGATAAAGAGCATCATGATAAAAAGAAAGATGACAAGCAAGTAAATAAACTCGGTTCTGAGATATTTGCGGATGCTCCTTGGAGAATGAATAAGTTCGATATCAATGGAAATGTTAATTCGGTTCCTATTCATGTTTTTGCTCATGATGCTTCATCTTTTGGATACTCTATTGATTTAGAGGCAATAAATATTCGGATTAAGAATGCATCAGATACAAGTTTTGGTAATATTTTTCTTTTTGACACCTTATTTAACAACAACTTTCAGCAACTTTTTGTAGATAAATCTATTTTTAATTCGGATTTAGATATTCAAGATTTTGATAGCTCATTAAGTAGTTCTTCATCTAATTATAGTATAGCATTTAATTCAGATACTTGCAGTTGGTTCTCCTGTACTTATACGCATATTGATGCAGAATATTGGTATTTTACATTTATGATTCATCCAAACTATTTAATTGGATTTGATGATGTTATTGATATTGATATAGAGTTTATAATCAATGGAGGTATAGATAGATACACAAGACTGAGGGTGTTTAGAGATAGTGAAAATATACCTTCATTAATCAATTGGTACAGAGGTGATGTGCATGTTCATTCTGTTTACACACAAAATTCAGCAGAAATTGGCTTGCCATTATCCATGACTAAAACAGCAGCAAAGAATATTGGACTTGATTGGATTACTACTACTGACCATACCTCAGATTTTGATAATTACGGAACATCAATAAATAATAATTGGAGTCAGCTAGAAACAGATGTTTTTTTGAGCAACTCTAGTGATTCTTCCTTTGTTTTTATTAAAGGGCAGGAAGTTGCAGTAAATAATAGTCAACAGCAATTAGTTCATATGCTTGCCTATCCTAGTCCTAATAATCCTGTAATTTTCCCCTTTTTAGGAGATGGTCATGGAGATTTGACACCTACAAATGTTAGTTTAGTTGATGTGCTAGATACGCTTTCAGATTTTGGTGGTTTTGCTTATGCAGCTCATCCTTTTGCTAATGGAGATAAGCTGCCAGATTTTCCTATTAATGGAGGTTTGTGGAATCTTTCTGACAGCAATTTTACAGCTAATGATTCCTCATATTCAAGTATAGGTTTGGTATCTTGTAATGACACAAATTTTCTTTCTGATGTGTTCTCAGCAAACTCAAATTATTTAATTCATGAATCCTTAAAGGGAGGGCAAATTTGGAATGTAAAACACAATTTGACAGCAACTGGAGATCAACAAAATCCATGGGATATTTTTCATACATCAGATAGCACTGCATTTGTTTTAGCCGATACAAATACAGAAAATTATTATCTGAATAGGTTTAGGCAAAGCATGGAAGTAGTGGATTTTATAAATCGAAAAGGGTTAATATTAAAAAATCAAAATACAAATCTGGAAAATTGGAAATTCTTTTATTCGGCAGGTAGTGATGCGCATGGCTCTTTTAATTATAGTAATACAGATGATTTTATGCAGGTTGGAGAGATGCATAATAATGCATTAGGGAAATTAACTACTTTGGTTTACTCTGAGCAGGGAATGGGAAATCAAGGATCAGCTATACTTAAGCAGCTTAAAAATGGACATGCAATTATCTCAGACGGACCCTTAGTTGAAGCTTTTATTTCCCTTTCAGCTACTCAAAATAAGGATTTAATTATTGGAGAAGATTCTGTAATAAGTTGGGGTAATTATAAGAACTCTGAATTGATAATAAATGTAAACACAACATCATTTTATGGAAGTGTAGAGTATCTAAAAATGCACTTGCAGACAGCTAATGAAAAATACAGCATAAGTTTAAATATTCAAAATGCAATTGGTTTAAATCAGTATGTTTTTGATTTATCCGATATAATTGATTCGTTAATGATTAATGAGATAGTAAGTGAACAATGGTTGCAATTTTCTTTTGAGCTTAAAACTAAGAAACAGTATCAAGGAGTGGAACATATACATAGACTTTCTCAGGAGAGTTTCTATTGTTTTACCAATCCTATTTGGATGAAGGTAAATAACCCACTAGTAGTTCAAGAATTTACGACTTTTAGTGCAAAACTGTATCCCAATCCAAGTAATGGAATCAGTTATTTGGAGTTAAATCTTAATAGGAAATCAGTTGTTACAATTCAAATATTTAATGAATTAGGCCAATTAATAGATGAAGAATATTTCAATAATTTAGCAGCAGGAAACCAATTATTATTTATTGATGTAGTTGAAAAAGGAATCTATTTTGTTCATCTTAAAATAAATGATGAGCAAAAGGTGTTAAAATTACTTAGATTTTAGAAAGAATTCGCAACCTAGCTTACACTTTATTTAGATTACGAACAAACTAGTAACCTTAAACATAGAGTATCTTACTGTTAGTTAGTTAGTTAGTTAGTTAGTTACGATTTCTTGTGAAATCGTAAGAAATTTTACATATATTTGCAAAGAAATATTTTTCAAAGTGGCGATAAAGGGTTACTTGTCATTAAAATGAAAAAAATAAAAATCATTGTTTTATGAAAAAATTGTTTACTTTATTATTTATTTGTGTTTTTGGAATTGCAAATGCACAAACTGTTATTGTTAATTCTATTGTTCCAAATAGTGGAGAGAACTGTGAAACACTTTCTGTCACTATAAGTGGCTCCTATCTTGGCCAGTTTTCCGGAACTTCCTTTGTTCCAGATTTATCATTTACTCAGACAACTTCATCTACCACTTTTTATGGCGCTGTTACTTCCCATTCGTCTAATACTATCTTAGCTGATGTAACTATACCAAGTAATGTACCGACAGGATTGTATGATGTAGTAGTACACAATTCAAATGTTATTTACCCACCATACAGCTCCACGGGTGTATTAAGTAATGGTTTTGAAGTAACCGCCCCTACTACTGCTGCCACTATGATTTTAGGAAATACACAACCAGCCCTTTCATCTATGGAAACATATTCTGTCTCTCAAGTTTTAGGGTCAACTTTTACCTGGTTCAATGCTGCAGGAGCAATAGTAAGTGGACAAGGAACAAACTCTATTGATATCCAATGGGGGAATACTGCTGGGGTATTTGACGTATGTGTTGTAGAATTAGTTGGGTCGCAGTTATGTCCGTTAGACACACTATGTTTAAGTATTAATGTTGGATCTGGATCTAATATTGAAGATTATAATTTAACTAATAAGAAGTTGGTTAAAATAATAGATGCTCTTGGCAGAAAAGTAAGTCTAACGTCAAACCGAAAAACTACTTTATTCTACATCTATGATGATGGAACGGTAAAGAAAAAACAGTTTATTGAATAAGTCAAGTTTTTAGAATAATCGTATTTCTTTTGATTCAATTTTTATATTCTTAATATGAAAAGGATCTTACAGGTATTTATAGTACTTATTCCATTATTAGTTTCATTCTCAACTACTGACCCAACTTTACATATAAGGTTCTTAGTGTTATCTATTTTTGTTGCACTTTCATTACTCCTGTTTTTAATTAACAACAAGAAGATTTGCAAGGCTGTTCTTTTTCATCCATTAGCAATTGCTTTTCTTATCCTTATTGTAGGATATCTTGTTTCTACTTTTTATCATGGTTTTGGTTCTGAATCTATTTATATTTTGTCAAAGATGTTGCTGCTTTATTTATTTATGATTATTTCGACACATCTAGTATTAGAATATGGCTTTAAGGAATTTATCAAATCGTTTGTATTATTTTCTTTCTTAGCATCATCAATCTACATCTTTCAATTTTTCTTATATTTTGAACGAATTAATTTAATAGAGAATCCATTGCAAAGAAATATTGCATTTGACAATATTTCAGGCACTATGGGACATAAGAATTTGCTATCATCTATACTTTTTTTAACCCTACCCTTTGTGATTTATTTAATAAGAGTTGGCAAGAAACTATGGAGGTTATTAAGCATTGTCTTACTTGCTTGTATGTTATTAATTATTTTGCAAACACAAACAAGAGCAGTATTTGTTGCTTTGGGTTTATTTGTAATCACTATCGCCATAGTATATAAATCACAAATAAAATTAAAACAGCTTTCTCTTTTATTGGGTTCAGTAATAGTTGGGCTCTCACTTTTTTTTACGATATTAAAATATACAGATCGGTATGATGCGCTTGTTCATGAGATGCACACAGCATTAGATTATAAAAATAGTTTAAGATATAAACTTTATAAAAGCTCTTTTTATTTGATATCTAAGAATCCATTATTAGGTGTAGGCCCGGGTAATTGGCGATTGACAATTCCAAAGTATGGATTATATTTTGATTCATTTGGAACAAATTATGCTCAGCGACCTCACAATGATTTTTTGTGGGTATTTGCAGAAGGAGGTCTTATTCCAGGAATCTCATTCATTCTGATTTTCTTAATATTGTTAAGAGATTCATACTATTTGCATAAGAATAATAAAAAATCAAGTTTATTTTATTCTTTACTTTTCGCAACTTTCATTGGATTCTCTTTCATCAGCTTGGTGGATTTCCCACTGGAGAGATTCTCTCATAATATTATCTTTTTCTTTCTAGCAGCAATAATTATAGCAGGAAAATTAAAACACACGGGATATAAAAAAGAACTTTTACCAAAGTGGTTAAATTTTTCTTTCTTAGGGGTTGTATTTTTTGTGATTTATGTAGCTGTTGTTAGATACCAAGGAGAAGTGTATGCTACTAATGCAATTAATTTTCAAGCTAAACAAGATTGGAGTAGCGTAGTAGGAAATATCGACAAAGCATATAATAAAACATATTATGAGTTAGAGAACACATCAACTCCATTATTATGGTATAGGGGTGTTGCCTATTTTAATCAACAAAGATCTAATCTAGCTTTGAAGGATTTTAAAGAAGCATATAAGGTTCATCCATATCATGAACATGTCCTCAATAATTTAGCAAGTTCTTATGAAATGACAGGAAATCATCTTAAAGCAAAACAGTTTTATTTAGAGGCTCTTAGAGTAAATCCAACATTTAAAGAAGTACGAATTAACTTAGCAGCAATATTATATAATGAAAAGAATTATATCCAAGCATTGGATATTATTTTAAACAGTCTAGTTCTTCCTTTTCAAAAAAGAAAGGAGACTAATGATAATTATGATTTATACTTAAAAACAATTTTTAAAGGATGGGCAAATAGTGTTTCTGACTTATCAAGTGAAAAACAAAAGATGATTTTAAACGATATGCTTAATCGATTTGAGGAAAATCCTCAACAAGCAGAGAAAATTATGCGAAAAGCAATACAGAGACGTACAACTTTTAATCTAGATTATTTATCTATCTTAGAGAATATGTTCTCAAAAATAAACTTACAAATAGATAAGATAAAAAATAATAAGGATTGGTATCATGATATAAAGATAAAGTCATTAAAAAATAATATTTCAATTGAAGATCAATTGTTTGAAGACGCATTATTTCTCTGGCACTAACCCATAAAGTGTGTAAGTTTAAAAAATAAACTAATTTTATAATTTTAAATTTACCACTATGAACAAAGATGACTTATTAAATGGGGATTTCCTCAAACAATTTAAAACAAGAGATGAATTAACCTCCTTTATGGAACATTTACATTCAAGAGGTATTGAACAATTACTAGAAGGAGAATTAGATGCTCATTAGTAGTTCAAGAATTTACGACTGTTAGTGCAAAGCTGTATCCCAATCCAAGTAATGGAATCAGTTATTTGGAGTTAAATCTTAATAGGAAATCAGTTGTTACAATTCAAATATTTAATGAATTAGGCCAATTAATAGATGAAGAATATTTCAATAATTTAGCAGCAGGAAACCAATTATTATTTATTGATGTAGTTGAAAAAGGAATCTATTTTGTTCATCTTAAAATAAATGATGAGCAAAAGGTGTTAAAATTACTTAGATTTTAGAAAGAATTCGCTCAGTTGCTCCTAAAACAAAGGCAAAAACTATTTTTAATTCACCACCCAAGTATCTCCACTATTGAATAAATCATCAGAAGTTTTGAACTTAGTATTTTTAATATTTTCTTCAAGTTGACTCGCCATTCCATCATCATATGTTAATTGTTCTACCGCTCTAATCACCCCCATTGCAACAGGAAATTCGGGAGCACTCATAGTAGCTAACATCATGTGTAAAGTAATGTCATTTTCTTTTTCATCATGCACTAAAATGTCTTCTTCAGTAATTCCATTTTCACCAATAGTTACTACTTCTAACTTTAATCCGTTAAGAATAATTCCTTTATTCATTTCAGAGCCAAAAATCATTGGTTTTCCATCCTCAAGCCAAAGTTGCATGTCTTTTTTTACATCTTTCCCAGTAACTGCACCATGTATTTTGTCATTAAAAATAACACAGTTTTGTAGGATTTCTACCAAAGAAGTTCCTCTATGATTTTCAGCAGCTAAAAATACAGCTTGCATTGCTTTTGGGTTAGTATCAGGAACTCTAGAAATAAAAGTACTTCCACACCCTAAAGCTAATTTTACAGGGATAAAAGGATTATCTGTTGTTCCGTGAGGATTAGATTTTGTTTTAATTCCTTTTTGTGAGGTGGGTGAAAACTGACCTTTTGTAAGCCCATAAATCTCATTGTTAAATAAGATAATATTGATGTCAATATTTCTTCTAATAGCATGTATAAAATGATTTCCTCCAATTGCTAAAGCATCACCATCACCGGTAATTTGCCATACTTTTAATTTAGGATTTGCTAATTTTACTCCTGTTGCAATTGCTGGAGCTCTACCATGTATCGTATGAAATCCGTAAGTATTCATATAATAAGGAAAACGAGATGAACAGCCAATTCCTGCAATAAACACATAATCCTCTTTATTTGTTTCTAGTTGAGGCAATGCTTTTTGCATTGATCTTAAAATTGCATAATCCCCACAACCAGGACACCACTTTACTTCTTGGTCGGATGTGAAATCTTTATTTGTTAATGTTTTAACTTCTAATTCTGACATAATTATGATAATAAAGTGTTAAAGTGTTCTTTTAATTCTGTTGTTTTAAATGGTAAACCTTGTATATGATTGAATTGTTCATATTTAAATTCAGGGTGTTTCATTCTTAAAAGACTTACAAACTGCCCTTTATTTATTTCACAGACTACAATAGTTTTATAGTTTGAAAAAATCTCTGCTGTATTTTTTGGAAGAGGGTTGATGTAGTTAAAGTGTGCAAGAGAAACATCTTTTCCTTCTTCTCTTAATTCTTTTACTGCTGTGTAGAGGGAGCCGTAAGTTCCTCCCCACCCAACAACTAATACATCTCCTTTCTCATCCCCAAAAATTTCCTGATTAGGAATAAAATTAGTAACTCTTTCTACTTTTTCTGCTCTAAGGCTACACATTACTTCATGATTGTCTGGGTCGTAAGAGACATTTCCTGTAAGCTCATCTTTTTCTAAACCACCTAATCTGTGTTCTAGTCCTTTCGTTCCTGGAATTGCGTGTTTTCTTGCAAGTTTTTCTACATCTCTTGCGTAGGGTTGCCAATCTTCTCCTTGAGTTGCTACTAATGGATTGATGTTTGGCATATCCTTTACAGAACGAATTTTCCAAGGACCAGCTCCGTTTCCTAGATACCCATCAGTTAATAAAACTACTGGGGTATTGTGCTCTAATGCTAATCTGGAAGCTTCAAAAGCCCAATCAAAACAATTTGACGGAGTGCTTGCTGCTACTACTACTACAGGACTTTCTCCATTTCTTCCATAAAGCGCTTGTAATAAATCAGATTGCTCGGTTTTTGTCGGCAATCCTGTTGAAGGACCTCCTCTTTGAACATTTACAACAACAAGTGGTAATTCTGCAATCATTGCTAGTCCTAAAGCCTCACCTTTCAGGGCTAAACCAGGGCCAGAAGTTGTAGTAATTGCTAAATCTCCAGCAAAACTAGCTCCAATTGCAGAGCAAATTCCAGCAATTTCATCTTCTGCTTGAAAAGTTTTAACCCCCAAGTTTTTATGTTTTGCTAATTCATGTAAAATATCAGTTGCAGGAGTAATAGGGTAAGATCCTAAAAATAATTCTTTGCCCGATTTTTCAGCAGCTGCAATAAATCCCCAAGCAGTTGCTTGGTTCCCCATTATATTTCTATAAGTTCCTTTATCAATATCTGCTTTTGCAACAGTATATGATGAAGGTAAAGCCTCAATTGTGTCAGCAAAATTATAACCAGCATGTAAAACTTTAATGTTGGATTCAACAATTAAAGGTTTTTTTGCAAATTTTGCATTTAAGAAATTTTCTGTTTGCTCCATTGGTCTGTTAAACATCCAGTAAACCATTCCTAAGGCAAACATATTTTTACTTCTTCCAATGCTTTTCCCATCTAAGCCAGAATCTTTTAGCGTTTCTCTGGTTAAAGATGTAATTGGAGCTTGCACAAGATTATAGGCATCAAAAGTTTCATCTTCTAAAGGGTTGGTTTGATAGCCTGCTTTTTCTAAATCTTTTTTAGTAAAAGAATCAGAATTTACAATTATAGTTCCGCCATCTTTAATCCAAACTCTATTTGCTTTAAGTGCAGCAGGGTTCATTGCAACTAATACATCAGCAATGTCTCCTGGCGTATTAATTTCAACATTTCCAATATGAACTTGAAACCCAGAAACCCCTGCTACTGTCCCTATAGGGGCTCTAATTTCTGCTGGATAATCTGGGAAAGTTGCTAAATCATTCCCTAAAAGTGCGGATGTGTCGGTAAATTGTGTTCCTGTTAATTGCATTCCGTCTCCGGAATCTCCTGCAAACTTGATTACTACTTTCTCAAGATCTACAGCATTATTTTTTGTACTCATTTGTATTTAAGTTGAGTTATAAATTGCAGGCAAAAATACATAGCTTCAACTATTTAATCCCTTTTTTTTAAACTTTTTTTAAGGTTTTTTAACAAGAATGAAATTAGACTATTTAGAATGGAAAAAAATTCTAATTGTATGCTTTGTCATTGAAAAATTCTATACTTTTGCAAGTATAATTTAACCAATAAAATAAAAATGGCAATTAAAATTACTGATGACTGTATCAATTGTGAAGCATGCGAACCCGAATGTCCTAACAATGCAATTTACGCTCCAGAAGAAGCTTGGAAGTTTTCAGACGGAACAACTATGGAAGATGATCAAGAACATGAGGATGGAGGTTTTTCTGATGAGTTCTTTTATATAGCGACTGATAAATGTACAGAGTGTAAAGGATTTAATGATGAGCCAGCTTGTGAGGCGGTTTGTCCTGTTGATTGTTGTGTTCCTGATGAAGATAATGAAGAAACAGAAGATGAATTGTTAGCAAAAAAAGATAAGCTGCACGCTTAATATAAAGTGTGTTTATTTTTGAAAAGGGAAGCAAATGCTTCCTTTTTTTATTTTGCAAAAAAGTATCTGAAATCTAAAGTTACAAAAGCCCCAAAAATATCTAACGAAAACTCAGTGTCATCATTAAAGATATTCGTGTTATCATTATATTCTGGGTAAATCATACCTATTGTTTTCCAAGGCCTATGCAGGCTAGTTCCAAAATAGAAAAAACCTTTTTTTTCTGTTCGGTATTCCATTCCGATATTAGCGAGTAACGCTCTGTAACCACCACTTTTTCTGTAAGTATTCTGAAAAAAGTTTTGATTTTCTTCTCCATAAGAAAAAATATTAGAAGCCAAAATATTGTTTGATATTCCAAAAGCAACATTAAGATACCATTTTTCTGATGCTCTTACATAGGCAAGTAATTGAATCGGTAATTCGTATGATCTCATTCCAAAATCGGTAAAATCATTAAACCCAATTTTATTATTATATCCTTTTAATCTATAATTTCTTTGTATGTAGTTTAATCCAGATTCAATGGAAAAAACAGCATTTATTTGGTGCTTTATTATCATCCCAAATGAGTTGCTGTATTTAGGAGTTAAAGTAAAGCTGTATCCATTTATCATTTTACTTTCTCCAGATGAATTAAAATATGCTGCTGGAACAATGGGTTTGTATTGCAAACCAAAAGTTGTTCTGTTCTGTGATTTTAAACTTAATGAAACTACAAATACAAATAGGAAAAGAAATTTATGTTTCATTGGCTATTACCTCAACATCTGGGTTTAATTTTTGTTTTAATAGGCTTTCAATTCCTCCTTTTAGTGTGGAGGTTGCAGATGGGCATCCGCTACAAGCCCCTTTTAAATCAACACAAACTATATTATCTTTATAATAGTTTAAAGTAATTGCACCTCCATCACCTTCAACAGCTGGTTTTATATATTCATTTAAAAGAGCTTCTACTACTTTTTCATCATCTGAAAATTCTTTAGAAATCATTTTTTTTGTTTCAGCATCCTTAACAATTACTTTATTTTCAGTTGTAATATGCTCAGTATAATTTTTTAGTTTATTACTATTTAAATGGTCAGCAATAAAAATTCTTAACTGCATTGCTATACCCTCCCATTGTATTGCATCTATTTTTGTTATAGAAATAAAATTTGAACTAAGGTAAATACTTTTAACAAACGGAAAGTTGAATAATGCCTCCGCAATTGAAATTCCTTTTGCTTCTGCTAGAGAGTTCATCTCAATACTTTTATCAGCTAACATTCTGTTTGCAACAAATTTCATCACTTCTGGATTTGGAGTGCTTTCGGCATATATACTATAATTCATAATGTTTACTTTTGTACAAAAATACAAACAAAAATACTATGGCATTAATAAAAAGTGTAAAAGGTAAATCACCAACTTTTGGTAAGGATGTTTATTTGGCAGAAAATGCAACTGTTGTTGGGGAAGTAAAGATGGGGGACAATTGTAGTGTATGGTTCTCGGCTGTGGTTAGGGGAGATGTAAATTCTATAGAAATTGGCAATAAAGTGAATATACAAGATGGTGCAGTTATACATTGCACTTACAAAAAGGCCAATACAATTTTAGGGAATAATGTTTCTGTTGGGCATAATGCCTTGGTGCATGGGTGCAGAATAAAGGATAATGTACTTATTGGAATGGGTGCAATAGTAATGGATGGAGTGGTAGTAGAAAGTAATTCAATTATTGCTGCAGGAGCAGTAGTTTTAGAAGGAACTCATGTGGAATCAGGAACAATTTATGCAGGTGTTCCTGCCAAAAAAGTAAAGGATTTAAATCAGGAACAAACTGCTCGATTAACAGAAGGAATTTCTGATAACTATGTGATGTATTCTTCTTGGTTTCAAGAATAAATTTTTAGGCAAAAGTACCTAGGAACTAATATTTTGTATAATCAAAAAATTTGCTTTACAAAGTTTGCAAACACATCAAATATTTAAACAAACAAATTCACTTCCTCTAATTTTATGTCTTCTTGAAAAAAGAATTTAGCACTTTTTTCAAATGCCTTGGTGTAATTAGAAACATAAAAATGACGCTCTCTTTTTTGAGTTTCATTTAGCAGATTTTTATCTTTTAATTCTGTTGCAATATGCTCGGCAACAATATTTGTCGAATTAATAACACTTATTTCCCCTTTATAGTAATCTCTGATTTCTTTGTAAATAAGCGGATAATGTGTGCAAGCCAATATTAACTGATCAATTCCGTGCAATTTTTTATTGGACAAATAATTTGCAATAATCTTTTTACTGATGTCTCCACCTATAAATTTTTCTTCAATCATAGGCGCCAAAAGAGGTGTAGCTAGTGCAGAAACTATTGCTTTAGGACATTTTGCATTTATTTTACTTTTATAAATATTTGAACTAATGGTGGCTTTTGTTCCGATTACGCCAACTTTACAGGCATTACAACTGTTAGCCACTTTCTCTATTACTGGGTCAATCACATTAAAAACAGGAATATTTTTAACTGTTTTCTTTATAATCTCAAAAGCAACTGATGAGGCACTATTACAAGCTATCACAATACATTTACAGTTTTTTTCAAGAAGAAATTTCGCAATTCTTTTAGAGTAATTTCGTAGTGCCTCAGCAGATTTTTCACCATAAGGCAAATGTTCGGTATCTCCAAAATAAATAATAGATTCATTGGGGAGTTTTTCCTTCAAAGCATGGGCAACAGTAAGTCCGCCAATGCCAGAATCAAATATTCCAATAGGAAATTTTTTCATGAGATAAAAGTATAAAAAAAGCACCACAAAGGGTGCTTTTCAATATCTGAATTTTAGTTTTATTAAAGCCCTAATTTCTTTTTAACAAGAGGTAAAACATTTTCATTTTCATCTGCATAAAGGATACTCCCCATGCTGGAATCAAAAATATAAGTAAACTTGCCTTCAGTAGCAACATCTTCAATAGCAGTTCTTGCTTTTGTTAAAATTGGTTCTAATAATTCTTGTTCTTTAGTTTGCAATGCTTGTTGTGCATTTTGTTGAAAAGCCTGTATTCTCTGCTCTAATCCAGTAATTTCAGCTATTTTATCTTGTTTTACTAAGTCAGTGTATGCTGTTTCATTTGCTTGGTAATCCTGCACAGACGCTTGGTATTCCGCTTGCATAGCACCCAATTGCGATTCTAAACTTTTAGCAAAAGTTTGCAATTCTCCTTCTGCAGTTTTCTTCTCTGGCATCAAGGACAATAACTCGCTAGAATCGATATAGCCAAATTTGTTTTGTGCTAAAGTGCTAAAGCTTAAAAGTGCTAAAAAGCTTAAAATAATTAATTGTTTCATTTTTTGATTTGTTTTTGTATTAATATTAGTTTTTATTTTCCTATGTAGCCCATATTTTTTAAAATCTTATCGCTTTTATCTAAGTTTGGGTTTGAGTAGAGCATTATTAAATCGCTTGAACTATCAAAAATTACTGCATATTTGCTATTGGCTGCCAACTGCTGAATGGCATCATAAACCTTATCTTGCAGAGGTTTTATGAGTTCCTGTCTTTTCCCGTACAAATCTCCATCTGGACCGAATCGTTTTTTCTGTAAATCTTTAGCCGATTTTTCCTTTGCAATAATCGCTTCTTCTCTTTTTTTCTTCATCTCATCTGTAAGTAAAACTTCTTGTATTTGATAGTCTCGATACATCTTATCTACATCAGCATAAATGGCTTCAATCTCCTCTTGCCACTGCTTTGAAATTTCATCTAATTTGTCTTGTGCCTGATTAAATTCAGGAATATTATTCAAGATATAATCCGTATCCACATAAGCAAACTTTTGAGCATAACTACCTACTGAAAGAATTAAAGAGCTTATTAAAATTAAAAGTGTTTTTTTCATTATAAATAAATTTTAAAAGTTTACAAATATATAAATTAAAACTGTTGTCCAATTGAAAAATGGAACTGTCCGCCATTGGCATCCGGATTTCCAATAATATCATCATACCCCCAACCATAATCCAAGCCCATTAAACCAAACATGGGCAGCATAATTCTAACACCAAATCCTGCAGATCTCTTTACTTGAAACGGATTAAAAGTGTCAAAATTATTCCAAGCATCACCAGCTTCCAAAAATCCTAAAACATAAACCGTAGAGGTTGGATTTAAGCTAACGGCATACCTTAATTCTGCTGTATATTTATTATAGATTGTTCCTCCAGTAGAAGGAGATAGAGAGTTATTAGAATAACCTCTTAAAGCCACCAATTCACGACCATCCATTATTCTTCCATAACCTGATAAGCCATCTCCCCCCACATAATATCTTTCAAAAGGAGAAATCCCCAAATCATTATTATAAGCTCCTAAAAGCCCCATTTCAATTCGAGTACCTAATACAAGCTTATCAGTAAAAGCAGTGAACCATGAGGATTTGTATTTCCATTTGTAATACTCAATCCATTTGTATTTTTCTTGATCTTCTAAAATAGAATAATCATCTACACCATCAAATAAAGAATAAGGAGGCGTTACTTTCAAACTAAGTGAAAAGTTTGATCCTTTTCTTGGGAAAGTAGGTTGATCCACTGAGTTTCTGCCAAGGGTAATACCATAACTCATATTATTGGAATAGCCAGTAGAATAGGAAAAGAAAGATTGGGAATTGTTTAATTCATATCGCTGGAAATTCACATTCTGAAAAAGCGTAAAATAATCATCTGGAAATTTTAGTCGTTTACCAAGCCCAATTGTTACGCCAGTAATTTCAATAGATTCTCTATTCTCTCCTGTTTGCCCATTTGATGAAACCGATTTATATAATGAAAAAGTAAGGGAAGTTGGTTTTTTTCCGCCAAGCCAAGGTTCGGTAAAAGATATATTATAATT
The DNA here is from genome assembly GCA_014381465.1 of Flavobacteriales bacterium. Classification (GTDB taxonomy): domain Bacteria; phylum Bacteroidota; class Bacteroidia; order Flavobacteriales; family BACL11; genus DUAL01. The sequence continues at coordinate 14,950 of JACNLP010000060.1, forward strand.
TTGATAATAAATCCCATTTGAAGATGCTGTTAAGGATAGTTTTTGCCCATCACCAGAAGGCAGTGGTGACCAAGCATTTTTCTTAAAGATATTCCTTGCCGAGAAATTATTAAACACCAAACCCAATGAGCCAACAACTCTTCCTGCCCCCCACCCACCTTGCAAATTAATTTGATCAGAAGGTTTTTCCGCTACAATATAATTTACATCTACAGTGTGTTTTACAGGATCTGGATCAATATCCACATTTAATTTCTCAGGATCAAAATAGCCCAATTGAGCCAACTCTCTTTGCGAACGAATAATATTCGATCGGTTAAACAAATCTCCCGGTTTTGTTCTTATCTCTCGCATTACTACATGGTCGTTGGTTTTAGAATTTCCAATTACTGTTACTTTATTAAGTCGAGCTTGTTTGCCTTCATAAATCCGCACTTCCAAATCGATAGAATCGTTATTTGTAGCGATTTCAACAGGAGTAATATTAAAGAAAAGATAGCCATCATCTAAGTACAAAGAACTAATATCCGTTCCATTAGGATTTCCGAAAAGTCGAGAATCTAAAACGCTTTGATCAAAAATATCTCCCTTTTTTATCCCAAGTAATTTATCTAATTGTTCATTGCTAAATTTTTGATTTCCAACCCAACTAACATTTCTAAAATAGTAAGGGTTTCCTTCCTCTATTGTAAGTTCAATATTTAAGGTGTTTTCGGTATTTAAGTAAGTTGTATCACTAATTATCCTTGCATCCCTAAACCCTTTTTCATTGTATTTTGTAATGATGTTGTTTTTATCGGTTTTGTAAGCATCAGCCAAAAATTTTGATGCCTTAAAAATTCTATACCATTTTTTTTCTTTGGTATCTTTCATTGTTTTTTTTAGTTTTCTTTCCGATAAGATATAGGGCTGCTCATTTCCAAAAAAGGTTTTCTTTTTTACTTCTCTTTCTTTTAGTCCAATAAATTTAATTTCATTGATTTTTACCTTCTTCTTTTTGTTAATAGTAAAGACTAAAATAGCAGAATTAACAAGAGTTGAATCCGGAGTTTGTCTGGCATTTACTTCAATATTCAAAAATCCTTTTTCAATAAAATAATCCTTTATTTTTTGATTGCTATTGTTTACAATATTTTGAGTAAGGATTTTTCCCTTCATCAATTTCAACTTTTCTTTTATGGTAGTAATGTCCGATTTTTTTAGTTTCCCAACAAATTTGAATTTAGAAAGTCGGGGGTGTTCTTCCACATAAAAATCCAAAAAAATACTATTACCCTGAATTTTCGTAGCCGAAACTTTAATATCGGCAAACAAACCTTGCTTCCATAGTTTTTTTATTGCAGAACTAATACTTTCTCCTGGTACAATTATTTTATCTCCAACTTCTAAGCTAGAAATACTAATAAGTGTATTATGATCCAAATATTTTGTTCCAGAAATTGTAATCCCACCAATTATGTATTCAGTAGGATTGGAGTAGTCAATTGCCGATAAATCCTTGTGTAAGGAAACTTGAGCTTTTAATGATGTAATTGCCAATAAAAAGGCAATAAATATTATTATTTGTTTTTTCAATGTTTAGTTTTTTATTTGTTTCTTAACTTTTACCGAACCGTCTTTCTCTTTTTTGATAATCAATAATTGCATTAATTAAATCCTCTTTTCTAAAATCGGGCCAAAGAGTATCGGTAAAATATAATTCACAATAGGCGATTTGCCAAAGTAAAAAATTACTTATTCTTTTCTCCCCAGATGTTCTGATTAAAAGCTCAGGGTCAGGAACGCTTTTTGTATTTAAATATTGCTGAAAAGTTTCTTCCGTTAATTCTTTTTTAGAATTCTTTTCCTTTAAAATCTTATTTACAGCATTTACAATTTCCCATCTTCCACTATAACTAAGAGCTAAGATAAGTGTCATTCGTTTGTTATTTTTAGTTTTTTCTATAGCTTCTTCCAACTCCTTCAAACATTTTTTTGGTAATTGCTGCAAATTTCCAATGGCAAGAAGGCGTATATCATTTTTCATTAAAGTTTTTGTTTCCTTATTTATAGTAGAAATAAGAAGTGACATAAGGGCATTTACTTCCCTTTCTGAACGATTCCAATTTTCTGTTGAAAATGCATAAAGAGTAAGGTATTTTATGCCAATTTCTGCTGCTGTTTCTACAGTTCCCCGAACTGCTTTTACTCCATTTTGGTGACCAAAAACTCTGAATTTTCCTTTCTTTTCAGCCCATCTTCCATTACCATCCATAGTGATAGCAATATGCTTTGGTAAATTTTCTTTTTCTATCTGCTCTATCAAAGCCATTTTATTTAAAAAAATAAGAATTAATAGTTACACTTTGTGGTTTCTGACAAAAGCTTAAAGGAAAGCGTTATGCCAGTAAAAGTGTACCAATCATTATTTTTAGAGTTTCCTCTTTGGGTGTCTTTCCCTCTAGATTGCCATTGAGAATCCCATGGTTTGTAAGGGTCACCATCAGAATTCTTAGTATCTATATTTCTATCGGACATTTCAATCGCTAATGTGCTCATATCAATTAGGTTTTGCCCTGTATAAGTTGTACTAATATCATCCAAATAATCAGTAAATGTTTTTCGGATTCCATACTCAATAATTATATTGAAAGTTTTATTTACAGCAATTTTTACCCCCCCTCCCATTGGAATGGAGAATTGAGTAAGTGCATATTTTTTTCTATCTGGAAAAGAAGTTGTTCCTTGCCCTTCAGTTCCTAATGGCTGTAAATCAACCCACTCCCCATTATTTGCTTCTGCTTGTGGATTAAACCTAAAAAGTGAAACGCCAGCAAAAATAAAAGGAGTCCAAGGGTAGAGAGAGTTCCCTGTTTCATAGGGTAAAAAGTTGAATTCTACCTGTCCCGAAAGCTCATAAATAGGCGAACGAAAATGCAAATTTCTATTTAACAAAGAGGTATCATTTGTATTTCTATTATCATTTGCTCTTATGTAGCCCAAAAGCAATTCTCCCTTCATAGTAATTCGTCTATCAATATTTTTTCGCACCACTATCCCTCCAGAAGGCATCATATAATCAAAATGATTACTATTAATATCTCCTAAATAATAAGAGCCCCCAGCCATAATCCCGATTTCAGTTGAGGAAACAACTTGGGCATTTGTACTAGAAGTAAAAAACAAAAAAGAAAGCAAAAAAATTGCTAGAATTCGATTTGTATTTTGGATATTATTTTTTAGTTTTCTAATCATAAATTTGTGAAAATTTTCCTCAGGCAAATATAAAGTAATTTCAATTTTATGGGGTTTATTCGGTTAATTTCTTTTATCAATACCCCACATCAATTTACTTCTGATAGTAGAAATGAAAGAATGGGATTGTGGTTCTACCAAGTTTATCTTGAAATCAGCTTTTTTAATAATAAGTGTAATACTAGAATCAAAAGCTCTGAAACGAGAATCTAAAGAAACCAATGCCAATTGGTCCCTATCCACTACTTTTAATTTTAACATACTATTATCAGTAAGTACAATTGGTCGTACATTCAAATTATGCGGAGCAATAGGTGTAATAATAATATTTTCGGAACCAGGAAGAATAATAGGTCCGCCACAACTAAGGGAATAGCCAGTAGAGCCAGTTGGAGTAGCGATAACCAAGCCATCTGCCCAATAGGAATTTAAAAATTCATCATCCAAAAAAGCATCAATACGAATCATGGAAGATGTATCTTTTTTTACAATTGACACTTCATTAAGAGCAAAATTAACATTCCCAAATAAATTATTTTCCGTTTCCAAACTAAGCAAAGTCCTGCTTTTAATTTGATATTTCTTTTTCAACACATCTGTTATTGCCGATTCAATTTGGTCGGTAGAAACACTTGAAATAAAACCAAGCCTACCAGTGTTTATTCCCATTATAGGGATGTTGCTATCTCTTACCAAAGTTACAGATCCAAGCAAAGTACCATCTCCGCCAATACTAAATAAAAAATCGGCATTATCTTTAAGCGTTTCGTAAGAATCAAAAACTTTTGGTTGCTGAATAAATTTTACTTTTTTTTCTAGAAAAGAAAAATAATCTTCATAAACTAAAATAGAAACATTTTCGGCTTCTAATCGGTTTACCAAATGCTGAATGTATTTAGTAAATTGATCTGAACATGGAGTTCCAAATAATGCTATTCGCATAATTAAAAAGGATTTGTAAAGTGCAAAAATATACCTTTTTCGCCTAATCTGTTTATTCCATACTCAATTCTTAACAATTTATCGTAATAAGTTACATAATCCAAACTGATACCTTTTCCAATAAGCAAGCTGTTTGCTAAAGAATTTTCCATATTATTTTGGGTGTCAATTACATAACCCATATCAGAAAAAACAGAGACATAAAGTGAAAAATGAGATTTTTTGAATTGCGACATTTTTACATAAGGAAGCTCAAAATTTGTTTTTTCGAAAAGTGCATATTTGATGGCATTTTTGCTAAGCCAAAAGTTTTGTCCATCTATCACATAGTATTCGTAAGTGCGTACATAATCATCAAATCCCAATGCTTTTTGTGCAAAATAGGGCTGATAGCCATTAGAAGATATTTTTGCTTTAAAACTTGATCCGATAAAAAGTCGGTTTTGAATTTTCATATATTTTTCAATTTTTCCCACTGCCTCAAAATGATTTACGGGGCTAGTTCCTGCAAAGTTTTTTGAAAGCTCAAAATGCAAATAATGTCCATGCAAAGGGTATTGAACATAATCCCTTTGCTCATTTGCATATTGGTACGAAAACCTGTAAAAACCTCCTTCTGTTTTGGTGTTTCTTAGATAATTAGAATTATTTAAAGAAATAGAATCCGCTATATTGCTTTGGAAATACTGAAGTTTTAATTTGTGTTTGTGCCGAGTACCTTTTCTATATAACAAACTTATTTGGAGTTCAAAATCTTTAGAGGTATAATCGGCATCCTCATAATAGATTAGTTGATTATCAATTGTTTTGTAAAAAGATTTTTTTCTTCTGAAAAGCTGTGCAAAAGCATTTACCCCAATTGTTTTTTGTTTATTAAAATACGGAATATTATAATTAAATAAATACTGTTCTTTAAACCCTCTTCTGTATTTGATTTTTAGTAGTTCATTTCGTCCTCTAAAATTTTCCCAAACCAAGTACACGCCATAATTTGTTCTGGAAAAATCGGAATAATTACTTTCTTTAAACTCATCCCACCATACATTAAAATTTCGTTCTGAAAGTTCAAAAATTGGATAAGGCCATACATACCACTGCTCTACCACATTAATAATTATTACTACTTCTGATTGATAAAAAACACTTTTAATATCAATAAAGTTGAAAAGTGATAAATTGTTAAGATTTTCCTTGCTTTGTTTTATTTTAGATTGTAAGTTTTCTTTATTTGTATTTTCTCCAACTACAAATGTAAGCTCTCTTAAAATAATCTCTTTTTTTGTAATTTTGTTACCAATTATTGTAATCTCAGTAATTTGATATTGCTCTTGCGAAAAGCAAAGAATAGAAATGAAGAATGTAAAAAACCAAATAATTACCCTTTTCATTTTCTAGGGATTCAAGTATCGCATTAAAGATTCATATCTTTCCGTAAAATCATCTTGCAAACTACTTTCTTTGTAGGATGCCATTACCTTATATTCAAATCGCTCGAAATCTTTAATAATAGCATCTATATCGGTTTTGTTTACTTTTATAGTAAGTTCCATTTCTGTAGAAGTTGGAGTAGATGTTATATAGGAACTTAATATTTTTCCGTCATTTGATTCAATAATTCGAGCAATTTCACTCATGGAATAATCATTTTGATTCATTGTAAGCACAATAATACCACCAACACTTTGTACTGCCGAACTTTTAGCAATAGTATAGAGTAATTTTCGATTTGTTATAGAACCCAAATAATATTTTTTTTCATCTAAAACAGGAATAATACTCAAACTATTGCTCTCTACTTCTTGAATAATATCGAATAAATGTTGCGAACCAATTACAGATGGAGCAGAAAGCTCTGCCAGATGTTCTTCAATAAACTCATCAGGATTATCCCAGCTCAAAATCTCTTTTTCTGAAAGAATTCCCAAATAAAAGTTTTTTCTAACTACAGCCAAATGATTCACTCTAAGTTCATCCATAAGAAATAAGGCTCTGTTTCCATCATCATCAGGATGCAGATTAATCAATGAAGATGAAATTAAATCACTTGCTTGCATATTGCAAACATACTATTTTTTACTTTTGCTTTCAGAATATGACAAAATTAAGTGTCAATATAAATAAGGTTGCCACTATCAGAAATGCTAGAGGAGGAAATACACCATCAGTAGTTGAAGCGGCAGTTAATTGTCAAAAATTTGGTGCTGATGGAATTACCATTCATCCTAGACCTGATGAAAGGCACATCACTAATAAAGATGTATATGACATTAAACCAATAATAACTACTGAATATAATATTGAGGGCTACCCATCAGAAGATTTTATTAAAATGGTGATTGCGGTAAAACCCGAACAAGTTACTTTAGTCCCTGACGGGCCTGATGTTATTACTTCTTGTGCGGGTTGGGATATATTAAAATTTAAAGATTATTTAAAGGAAATTATTACTGAGTTTAAAGAAGCTGGAATTAGAACTTCCATTTTTGTTGACCCAAAATTAGAAATGATTGAAGGTGCAAAATTATGTGGTAGCGATAGGATAGAATTATATACTGAAGATTTTGCTACAAATTATACTGAGGATAAAGAAAAAGCTATTGCTCCCTATGTTTTGGCTGCCAAAAAAGCAAATGAACTTGGCTTGGGGATAAATGCAGGACATGATTTAAGTTTGGAGAATTTAGAGTTTTTCGCACAGGAGATTCCTAATTTGGCTGAGGTTTCTATTGGGCATGCTCTTATTAGTGATGCTCTTTATTTAGGGTTAGAAAATGCAATTCAGATGTATAAACGATTATTGTAGATGAAATTATTTTCAAAAAAATATGGCGATAAAGGGCAGGATTTAATTGTAATTCATGGACTTTTTGGCATGAGTGATAATTGGAATACCTTAGGGAAACAGTTTGCTAAATATTGCAAAGTTCACTTAATTGATTTAAGGAATCATGGTCGTTCACCACACTCAACTGATTTTAATTATGATGTAATGTGTGAGGATATTTTGGAATATATGGCTGATAATAACATTACAAAACCCATAATTTTAGGACATTCTTTGGGAGGTAAAGTGGGCATGAAATTAGCTTTTTCTTATCCTGATAAAATAGAGAAACTGATAGTTGCAGATATTGCTCCAAGAAAATACAATACTGACTTCCATCAAAATTTATTAGCCACTTTATATAAATTGCCTTTGGAAGATTTTAATAAAAGAGAAGAGGTAGATGCTGCACTTTCTTTGTTTTTGGATGATAAAGGAATCCGTTTATTTTTATTGAAAAACCTTTATAGAAATAAGGATAAAGAATTTGCTTGGCGCTTTAATATTGAGGTACTATTAGAAAAAGTAAGTAATATACAAGAAGCATCTTTTGTTGTTGGAAAAATTGATGTTCCCACTCATTTTATAAGAGGCGGTAATTCCAATTATGTTACTAGTGATGATGAATTACTTATTAATAAGCATTTTTCTGATTTTAGTATTTGTACTATTGATGGTGCTGGGCATTGGCTGCATGCTCAATTCCCTGAACGCTTTTATAATGAAGTGATGGGCTTTTGTTTGATATAGAATTCAGAAACCTCTTTTTTAGTTGGGATGAATAGACAACCCATCTTCTTACCTTCAAATTAGTACATCAAACGCCATCTATTTAGAACAGTTATAAATTATACCAAATAATGATATTGCTCATATTTAGGTATTATTAAAATTCTAAATTTGCAGCCGAAAATTGAATACATAAAATAAAGATGATTCTAATAAAAGACCTTAAAAACCGCCTAGGGCTTCTTGCGGTTTTAATTTTACTCTCGACAAATACATTTGCACAAACAGAAGGAGAGCAAATATTCAAGCAAAATTGTACGGCTTGTCATACCATAGGAAATGGGCGTTTGGTCGGACCTGATTTGGAAGGAATAACCAAAAAAAGAGATGCTACTTGGCTCTCTGCTTGGATTACTAATTCATCAGAACTTATTGCAAGTGGAGATGCTGATGCTATAGCAATTTTTAAGGAGTACAATAATATTCCAATGACGGCTTATGATTTTTCTGACAAGGAAATGAAATCCTTATTAGAATATCTTGCTATTGAAGTAGAAGAAGATGTTGCAACTGCTAAAGTAGGAACTGAAGCTACATCAAAAGGAATGAGTAGTACTACATTATTACTGATTGTTGCTGTTGTATTATTACTACTAATTTTTGTATTAACCTCTGTAAAAAATAGCTTAAAAGAAAGTTTGCAACAGCCAACTGAAACCGTTTTTGAAACAATAGAAAATTTCTTTAAAGCAATTTGGGCAAATTCCCCAGCGGTAGTTGCTCTTGTTTTTGTTGTATTTATTATTTTATTAAAAGTAGCATTTGATGCCATGATGGGTGTTGGCGTTACTACTAATTATATGCCGGAACAACCTATTGCTTATTCTCATAAAATACATGCTGGTGATAATGGTATTGATTGTAACTACTGTCATACAGGTGCAAGAAACTCTAAAATGGCGGGCATTCCATCAGCAAATGTATGTATGAATTGTCATACTTATATTTCAAGTGGCTCAACTACTGGAGAAACTGAAATTGCAAAAATTTATGATGCTATTGGTTTTGATGTAAAAACAAGAACTTACATTGAAGGGTACGAGCAAAAACCAATTAAGTGGGTAAGAATTCATAATCTTCCTGACTTATCTTACTTTAACCACTCTCAGCATGTTACTGTTGGTAAAATTGAGTGCCAAGAATGTCATGGTGCTATTGAAGAAATGGATGTTGTTAGACAAGAAAATGATTTAACAATGGGATGGTGTATTGAGTGTCATAAAGAGACTGAAGTAAAAATGGAGGGTAACGATTACTACACTTTGATGCATGAGAAAATGAAAGAAAAATATGCTGGGCAAAAAATAACAGTTGATAAAATTGGTGGTTTGGAATGTGGTAAGTGCCATTATTAAAAAAATATTTAGATTTAATTTCTATATAATATGACAAAAGCAAAAAAATATTGGAAGGGTTTAGCAGAGCTAAATAACGATCCGATTGTTGAAAAATTAAGACAAAATGAATTTATGGAAGAAATCCCTGTTGATGAGTTTTTAGGCGATAAAGATTTGTCATCTTCTTCCACTTCCCGTAGGGACTTTTTAAAGTTTTTAGGGTTTACTACTGCAGCAGCAACCCTTGCAGCTTGCGAAACACCTATTAATAAAGCTATTCCTTATGTTGTAAAACCTGAAGAAATTACTCCTGGGATTGCTAATTATTATGCATCTACAATATATGACGGTCATGATTTCGCATCTGTTTTAGTAAAAACAAGAGAAGGAAGACCAATTAAAATTGATCCGAACAAAACTGCTGTTAATGCTAGAATCCAATCTTCTGTTTTATCTTTATACGATTCTTCAAGATTAAGAAATCCTATGAAAGATGGAGTAGATTCTGATTGGGAAACAGTTGATGCAGATATTACTTCTAAATTAAATGAAATTGCTGCTAATGGTGGAAATATTGCTATTTTATCTTCTACTATTATCAGTCCTACTACAGAAAAATTAATTGCTGACTTTTCTGCAAAATATGGAAATGTAAAGCACATTCAAATGGATGCAGTTTCTTATAGCGGAATGTTGGATGCTAATGAAGCTTCATTTGGTGTAAGAGCATTGCCAACTTACAATTTTGATAAAGCTGAGGTTATCGTTTCTTTTGGAGCTGACTTTTTAGGAAACTGGTTAAATACTGATTATGCTACTCAATATGCTGCTGCAAGAAACCCAAAAAACGGGAAGATGGCAAAGCATTATCAAGTAGAATCTACTTTAAGCCTTACAGGTTCTAATGCGGATGATAGAATTCAGATTAAGCCATCAGAACAAGCTGGTTTATTATCTAACTTATACAATGCCTTAAATGGTAGTACAGCAGATAGTAGAATTGCTAAATTAGCAAATGACCTTTTAAATAATAAAGGAAAATCGTTAGTTGTTTGTAATAGTAATGAGCCGCAAGTTCAAACTTTAGTAAATGCTATTAATAATATTCTAGGAAATTATGAAAACACATTAACTCTATCGTCCCCTTCTTATTTAAAGAAAGGAAATGATACTGATGTTGCAACTTTAATTTCTGACATGAATGCAGGAAATATTGATGCACTTATAACTTATAATGTAAATCCATCTTACACTTTGGCAAATGCGGATGAATTTAATACAGGACTTGCAAAAGTTGGACTGAAAGTTTCTACTTCATTATATATGGATGAAACGGCAACTAAGATGGATTATGTTTGTCCGGATAACCATAACCTAGAAAGTTGGGGAGATGCAAATCCATCTCATGGAACATACACTTTAATGCAACCTACAATTAATCCATTATTTAACGGAAGACAATTTCAAGATTCTTTACTTTCTTGGTCTGGGTCTGATACAAAATATTACGATTATTTAAAAAATTACCATTCTGATAATTGGGAACAAAAATTACATGATGGGTATTCTAGTGAAGTTAAGAGTGCAATAATTCTAAAAAAAATAAATGCAGTTACTCCATCCTTCAAATTAGTAAAATCAGATGCAATTGAATTTGAAATTTCTGAGAAAATCTCAATGGGAGATGGTTCTGGGGCGAATAACCCATGGTTACAAGAATTACCTGACCCTCTTTCAAGAGCATGTTGGGATAATTACTTAACTATGTCAGCTTCTACTGCTCGTGATTTAGGAATTACAAACTGGAATATTTCTAATGGTGCCTTAAATGGTAACATGGTAAACATTACTGTAAATGGAACTACTTATAATAATGTTCCTGTAATGATTCAGCCAGGGCAAGCAGTAGGTACTGTTGCTATGGCAGTTGGTTATGGTAGAACAGCAGCAGGAAAATGTGGTGATGGAATCGGATTTAATGCATTTGCATTAGGAAATGGAGAGGCTATCATTGAAGTTGTTGGAGGTGAATACGAATTTGCGGCTACTCAATTGCATCATACTATGATGGGGAGAGATATTGTAAAGGAAACTACTCTTGCTGACTTTATAAATGACCCTACATCAGGAAACGAAACGGTATTATACGCTACTCATGATGGAAATAAACCTGCTGACCAAGTTACTCTTTGGGATGAATTTGATCATTCTACTGGTCATTTCTGGAATATGTCAATTGATTTAACTTCTTGTATTGGTTGTGCAGCTTGTGTTATTTCTTGTCATGCTGAAAATAATGTGCCAGTTGTAGGAAAAGAAGAAGTAAGAAAATCAAGAGATATGCATTGGCTCAGAATTGATAGGTATTTCTCTTCTGATATGACTAAAGAATTATCGGCAGAAGAAAAAATATCAGCTATTGATATGTATGCTGAAATGGAAGAACCATCAGCAAATCCAGAAACGGTTTATCAACCAGTAATGTGTCAACATTGTAATCATGCTCCTTGTGAAACTGTTTGTCCTGTTGCGGCAACTTCTCATAGTGCAGAAGGACAAAACCATATGGCTTATAACAGATGTGTGGGTACGAGATATTGTGCAAATAACTGTCCTTATAAAGTTAGAAGATTTAACTGGTTCCAATATTCAGAGAACGATAAGTTTGATTTCAATATGAATGATGACTATGGTAAAATGGTATTGAATCCTGATGTAGTTGTTCGTTCAAGAGGAGTAATTGAAAAATGTAGTATGTGTATCCAAAAAATTCAAGAGATAAAATTGGAAGCTAAAAAAGCAGGGAAAACTGTGAAAGATGAGGATGCACAAACGGCTTGTTCATCAGCTTGTCCTACTAATGCGATTGTATTTGGTGATGTAAATGATGTATCACATGAGGTATCAAAATTAAAAGATGACCCTAGAAAATACGATTTATTAGAGCATTTGAATATTGCTCCATCTGTATTCTATCAAACAAAAATTAGAAATAAAGCTTAATATATTTAATATGCAAAAAGAAGCAGAAATTAGAGATCCGTTAATACTTGGTAAAAAATCTTACCATGATATTACAAAAGATATAGCAAGACCTGTTGAGGGGAAAGCTAATAAATATTGGTGGATATTATTTTCATTATCATTCGGATTATTCCTTTGGGGAGTACTCTCAATGGCATATACGGTTGGTACTGGAATAGGGGCTTGGGGACTGAATAAAACAGTAAACTGGGCATGGGATATTACAAACTTTGTTTGGTGGATTGGTATTGGGCATGCAGGAACATTAATCTCAGCAGTACTTTTATTATTCCGTCAAAAATGGAGAATGTCAATTAACCGTTCAGCTGAGGCAATGACAATTTTTGGAGTATTACAGGCATCATTATTTCCAATCATACACATGGGAAGACCATGGCTTGCTTATTATGTATTCCCAATTCCAAATCAGTTTGGATCGCTTTGGGTAAACTTTAACTCTCCACTGCTTTGGGATGTATTTGCTATTTCTACTTATTTTTCTGTATCACTTGTATTCTGGTACATTGGTTTAATCCCTGATTTTGCAATGCTTAGAGATAGGTTCAGTGAAAAAACAGCACCAATGAAAAAGAAATTATATTCATTTCTTTCATTTGGTTGGAGCGGAAAAGCAAAACATTGGCAAAGGTTTGAGGAAGTTTCCTTAGTACTTGCAGGGCTTGCAACTCCACTTGTATTTTCAGTACACTCTATTGTAAGTATGGATTTTGCTACTTCTGTAATTCCAGGTTGGCATACTACTATTTTTCCTCCTTACTTTGTTTTAGGAGCATTATTCTCTGGTTTTGCCATGGTAGAAACGCTTCTTATAATTATGAGAAAAGTAGTGAGTTTAGAATCCTACATTACTATTAAGCATATTGAATATATGAATATAATCATCTTACTTACTGGCTCACTTGTAGGCACTGCTTATATTACAGAACTTTTTATGTCATGGTATTCTGGTGTTGAATTTGAGCAGTATGCATTTATTAATAGAGCAACTGGTCCTTATTGGTGGGCTTATATGATTATGATGTCTTGCAATGTACTTACTCCTCAGCTATATTGGTTTAAAAAAATAAGAACATCATTTGTAGCAACATTTATCCTTTCGATTTTTGTAAATATTGGCATGTGGTTCGAGCGTTTTGTAATTATTGTTACATCTTTACATAGAGATTTCTTACCATCATCATGGAGTATGTTCTCGCCTTCATTTATTGATATAGGAATCTATTTAGGAACAATAGGGTTTTTCTTCACTCTGTTTTTACTATACGCAAGAACTTTCCCAGTAATTGCTCAAGCAGAATTAAAAACTATTGTTAAATCTTCAGGTTCAGAATATAAAAACAAAAAATAATGAGTACAAATACACTATACGGAATTTTTGATGATGAGGAAGTTTTGCTTTCCTCAGTAAAAGAAATTCGTGCAAATAATATTGAGATTAAGGAAGTTTATTCTCCTTTCCCAATTCATGGTTTAGATAAAGCATTAGGATTAAAAGAAACTAGAATGGCTATAACTGCTTTTATTTATGGATGTTTGGGTTTAACACTAGGAAGTTTAATGATTTATTATATGATGCAAATTGATTGGCCACAAAATATTGGTGGAAAACCAAATTGGTCGTTCTATCATAATCTACCTGCATTTGTTCCTGTTCTTTTTGAGTGTGTTGTTTTATTTGCCGCTCATTTAATGTCTATTACATACTTAATAAGAAACGGTCTTTACCCTGGAGGAAAATCAGATTCTCCTGATGAGAGAACTACTGACGATAAATTTTTGATGGAAATCCAGGTGGAAGGAGATGCAACTATTATAAAAGAAATGCTTACTAAAACTGGAGCAACTGAAATTAACGAAAAAGAAGCTTAGATTATGAATAATGTTATTTTAAAAATTGGATTATTAGCAGGAGTTATCTTCCTATCGGCTTGTACTGGTGGGGATTCAAGCCCTGGTTATGAGTTTATGCCAAACATGTACCGTTCAGCATCATTGGAAACTTATGGTGAAAATACAATTACAGGAATGAATGCTTTGCAACCTGTTGAAGGGACTGTAGCAAGAGGACATCTTTCTACATTTAACTATGACGAAACTTTAGAAGGGTACTTATCAGCTGGAGAAAATGCTGTAAATCCAATAAAAAATACACCAGAAAATATGGCGGATGGTAAAGCACTTTACGGGATGTTTTGTGAGCATTGTCATGGTAAAACTGGCGCAGGAGATGGTACTGTAATGCACGCTCTTTACTCAGCAGTGCCTCATTATAATGACAATAAATTATTAAGAAGGTGTAATTTACCAATGTGTGATTTAAAAGCAGGGCATATTTTTCATGCAATTACTTTCGGATTAAACTCTATGGGACCACATGCATCACAAATTAATGAAGAGGAAAGATGGAAAATAACTCTTTACATACAAGAAGAATTACAACATTACGGATTAGAATAAAAAATAAAAAAGATGTTTACAATAGATAAAAAAGCAAAAAATCTTTCAATGGCACTTATGGCTATTGGACTAGTTGCACTAATTTTTGGATTTGTTTCGAATCCGCATGACACATGGCCAGCATTATTATTTAACACTTATTTCTATTTAGGGATATCAGTATTTGCTGTATTTTTTGTAGCAATGCAATATGTTTCTGAGGCAGGATGGTCAATTGTTCTTAAAAGAGTGCCGGAAGCAATTATGGGTGCACTACCTGTATTTAGTTTTATTATGTTGTTTATAATAGTTGCTGCTACAAGTCATTTTGGAGGAAATCATATTTACCATTGGTTGCAGGAAGGAATCATGGATCCTGCAAGCGATCATTACGATAAAATACTTGCCGGTAAAGAGCCTTACTTAAATGCTACTTTCTTTATTGCAAGAA
Source organism: Flavobacteriales bacterium (assembly GCA_014381465.1). Taxonomy (GTDB): domain Bacteria; phylum Bacteroidota; class Bacteroidia; order Flavobacteriales; family BACL11; genus DUAL01. The sequence goes on from JACNLP010000060.1 coordinate 30,008, forward strand.
CTAGTATTTATCTTATAATTTGGAATTATTTTGCTGAGAAATTAAGAAAACTATCCATTTTAGAGGATAAGCAAGGAGGTACAGGAAGTCATTTTAAAAGTGTAAGTACTTCTGCTTGGTTCATGGTTTTCTTTGCGGTAACTTCTGCAATGGCTTCTTGGGATTGGATCATGTCCATTGACGCCCATTGGTTCTCTACTATTTTTGGATGGTATGTGTTTGCAGAATGGGCTGCAATTGGATTTACAACTATTTTATTATTTACTCTTTACTTGCAAAGACAAGGTTATTTAAAAGATGTTAATGAAAGTCATATTCATGATTTAGGAAAATGGGTATTTGCATTCTCATTGGTTTGGACTTATATTTGGTTCTCTCAATTTATGCTTATCTGGTATTCCAATATCCCTGAGGAAGTAACTTATTACACTGCAAGATTGGAAGTTGAAAATTATAAATTCTTATTTTGGTTTTCTATGTTGATTAACTTCATCCTTCCTATCATTTTACTAATGAGTAGAGATGCAAAAAGAAATAATGGAAGATTGATTTTTGTAAGTATTTTCATCCTAATCGGTCATTGGTTAAATTCTTATTTGCTTGTTACGCCAGGAACTTTAAATACTCATGGTCATATTGGGTTTACTGAAGTAGGAATTGGTCTTGGATTTGCAGGATTATTAATATATCTAACGCTTTACACTTTAGCAAAAGAGCCGTTGGAAGCTAAAAATCATCCAATGCTTGATGAGTCTAAACATTTACATACATAAAATTGTATTGTTAATATAAATTTGAAGGGCTAGTATTTCTAGCCCTTTTTTTATGAATTACTTTGCTTACATTTGCTTTTCTAATGAATGAAGAATTAAATCCTAATATCGAAAACCTTTCTGAAGAAGAAATTGTATTTGAGCATGCCCTACGCCCAAAGCAATTTGATGATTTTTTTGGACAAGAGCAAATTGTAGAAAATCTTAAAGTTTTTATTGAAGCGGCAAGCAGGAGAAATGATGCACTTGACCACACCCTTTTGCACGGCCCTCCCGGGCTTGGTAAAACTACTTTGGCATATATTATAGCTAACGAATTAGGCGTAAATATCAAAACTACTTCTGGACCTGTATTGGATAAGCCTGGAGATTTGGCTGGTTTGCTTACCAGTTTAGAAGAAAGAGATGTACTGTTTATTGATGAGATTCATAGATTAAATCCAATAATTGAAGAGTATCTATATTCTGCAATGGAAGATTTTCAAATTGATATTATGATTGAATCTGGACCGAATGCGCGTTCAGTTCAATTACAAATAAATCCCTTTACACTTATTGGCGCTACTACTCGTTCGGGTTTGCTTACCTCACCACTTAGAGCCCGATTTGGAATAAATTCTCGCCTTTCTTATTATCCTTCCGAATTATTATCAGGAATTGTAAATCGATCTGCTTCTATATTAGATGTTGGTATTACAAAAGATGCAGCAAATGAAATAGCCAAAAGAAGTAGAGGAACGCCAAGAATTTCAAATGCAATACTCAGAAGAATCCGTGATTTTGCACAAATAAAAGGAGATGGAAGTATCAATTTAGATATAACCAATTCCTCTTTAAAAGCCCTAAATGTAGATGCTCACGGACTAGATGAAATGGACAATAGAGTTCTTTTGGCTATTATCGATAAATTTGGAGGTGGCCCTGTTGGGATAAGTACAATTGCTACTGCAGTTGGCGAGCAAGCAGATACTATTGAGGAAGTCTATGAGCCGTATTTAATTCAGGAAGGTTATTTAATGCGAACTCCAAGAGGCAGACAAGCGACTGAAAAAGCATTCAAGCATTTGGGTAAAACAGGACCAACAAAGCAAACAGATTTGTTTGATTAAAAATGCTCTCTGAACATCATACTTTTTTATTAAAAGAAAAAGCCAAAGAATTGGGCTTTACTTTTTGCAAAGTATCCAAAGCAGATTTTTTACATAAAGAAGCCCTGCAATTAGAACGGTGGCTTGCAAAAGATTACCATGGAGAGATGAGCTATATGGAAAATCATTTTGATAAAAGGCTCGACCCAAGATTATTAGTAGATGGGGCAAAGTCAGTTATTTCATTAGCATATAATTATTATTCAACTGCAAAGCAAGAGGATAAAAATGCACCTAAAATATCTATGTATGCTTATGGGAAGGACTACCATAAAGTAGTAAAGAAAAAATTAAAATTACTTTTTGAGTTTTTGCAAGATGAGATTGGAGATATTAATGGTCGCTATTTTGTGGATTCAGCTCCTGTATTAGAAAAAACTTGGGCAAAGAAAAGTGGTATTGGCTGGATTGGTAAACACACTAACTTAATAAGTAAAAAGCAGGGTTCCTATTTTTTCTTAGCGGAACTTATTGTAGATGTTCCTTTTATATATGATGCCCCAATAAATGATTATTGTGGAACATGCACAAAATGCATTGACGCTTGCCCAACAGATGCGATTACCGAGCCTTATGTATTGGATGGCAGTAAATGCATATCTTATTTTACGATTGAACTGAAAAATTCTATTCCAAAAAATGTGAATGGTAAGTTTGAAAATTGGATGTTTGGCTGTGATATTTGCCAAATTGTTTGCCCATGGAATAAATTTTCAATGCCTCATAATGAGCCTGATTTTCTGCCGAAAAAAGAATTATTATCGCTTAAAAAAGAAGATTGGGAAAATCTAAGGGAAGAGAAATTTGAGAAAATTTTTGAAGGCTCAGCAGTAAAACGAACAGGCTTTAAAGGTCTAAAAAGAAATATAGAATTTATTAAGAAACCTGGTCGAACACTTCCAGGATAATATTTTTATATTGGGAAAAAGTTGTTAGTGCCCAAATTTTTAAATGAGATAATTCTTTTTGGCTTACCCACCTTATGCTTTTCTGCAACTCTTTTTTAAATAACTTTTTATCGAAACTGACTTTATTGAGTACTTTTTTACTGAATTCTAACATAATTTATTTTTATCTCTAACAATAACACAAAGTTGGTCAAATTATTGTTTATCTCCCCAACTATATGCCTTATTTTGTAAACCAGCGAGTGTTAATACCCTATCAACTACGGTTGCTGCAAGGGCTTCAAAAGTTTTAGGATTACTATAAAAAGATGGGCTGGCAGGGCAAATAATTCCGCCAGCTTCTGTGATGCTTTTCATGTTATTAATATGAATTAAATTGTAAGGGGTTTCCCTAGCCACTAAGATGAGTTTGCGTCTTTCTTTAAGGATAACATCAGCAGCTCTTGTTGTTAAATCATTAGAAATTCCTGATGCAATTCTCCCCATTGTACCCATTGAACTAGGGCAAATTATCATAGTTCCAAAATTTGCAGAACCACTAGCAAAAGGAGCTGTGAAATCTTGTTTTTTATAAAAAGTAAAAGGTAAATTTTTATAGTCTTTATTTCCTAACTCTGTCTGCCAAACAAATTTTGCATTCTCACTCATCAATATGCCAACTTCTTCAATTTGCTTTTCTAACTGCAGGAGTTTATCAAACAAAACTTTTGCATAAATTGCACCGCTCGCTCCTGTTACTGCTACTATTATTTTGTGTTTTTTTATCATCTTATTTTATAATGAATAGCAAAACTTAACACGGTATTATATTGCCCTTTGTTTAATCCGAAAGTAGCACCAGAAGTATGAGGACGAATAGGAATGATGGAATTACTAATTCTTGTATTTAGGAGTATATTATTAGTTAAATGATAATTAATTCCAGCAAAAACACCAAAGTCATATTTTTCAAAAGGTGGAGAAATTTCTGTTTCAGAATAGTAATCATTCATTTTAGAATTTATTATAAAAGCAGGCAAAACCCCAACCTCTACCCCTAAATTTTCTTTTTGTTGTAAATTGATACTTATTGGCACTTCCACATAAGAAAGAGAGATTTCCTGAATAGCGTTTTTTTGAATGTTTGGGTTCTTACTTCCCTTCTCAATATAAGTAATTTCAAATTGAAAACTCATATTTTCATTTACTTTTAAGTTGGTATAAGCGCCAGTCAATAATCCAATTTTATTAAAACCTCCCAACATATCGCCAGCAACTTGGCTTGTGCTTACCCCAGCAATAAGTCCGCCACCAAAATTTTGAGCTTGTATATTTGAGATTAGAAATCCACAAAGAAGTAATATTGCAAATTTCTTTTTCATTTTATCTTAAACTAACTCCCAAGCCAACTGTAGCGGTTGGGTACTCAGAGAAAGTATAATCTGCTTGTATAGTTACAACAGTAATATTAAATCTTAATCCAACATTTGCTCTTAAATTATTTTTAGATTCAAAGTCCATTTCAATTTTATTATCAAATTTAATTCCATTTAGTTCAAATTCAGTGTCAGCTGAAAAACTAGTAGTTGATGAATTATACCCAATTCCAGCATAACCAGTAACCATTAATAGTTTTTTGGAAGCAACTAAATTAAATGTTGTAGCTTTTGTACTTAATGCAACTTTTTGGCCAGATATTTCTAGCTCAGTATTTAATGAAGTATAACCACCTTGAATAGATAAACTCATAGGAATTGCATCTCCTATTCCTGGAATCCATTGAAGTAAATCATGTTTTACACCAATTCCAAAAAGGTTTACATTAATACTTTTTCCTACATTCATCATTGGCATAAATCTAACATCAATAGCAGTATTTTTTATTAAACCTATTCCTGCCTGTATCATTGGTAATGGCATTGCAGGAGTTTTTAATCCTCCTGGCATATCAAAGTTAGCAGATGTATTTGTGCTACTATTCGTGTATGTCATTGCTGTTTTGTCCGAACTTCCAAAAATAGTAGAAGCCTCAGATTCAGTTGAAGTAAATACATCACCTCCTGCTTCTTCAATATTGAAAGTTTCAGCAGAGTTTGGTATGATAACTGTATTTAAAGTAAATGTTAAATCAAATCCACCTAAGCTATGAGGTTTTGCTGTATTGTACCAACCATTGTTCAATCCTGCCCCAAAGCTTTCAGCCATTGGAGTGAAGTAAGCTTCAATCATTTTTTCTCCTTTCTCAAGATCATTAGAAAAATAACTTATAAAGTTTGGTGCCTGCCCATAAGATGAGAACCCAATAATTCCTGCTAATAATGTAAATACATACTTTTTCATAATTTAATTTTTTAGTTATTTAAATGTGTTTCTTCAACTTGTAATATTTCTTTTGTAATTGTATTGTAAATATAAGCAACTATATTCATATTATCAGCATTCCATCCTCCCGCATTTCCATTTCCTTGAAAAAGAGTGTTTTTGGAATAATCAATATTGAATTGTTCTAGTGAAGTTAAATTAATATTGAAAGTATGGGTAAAATTATCTCCAGATAAAAGAGAAGTGCTTGCTGTTAGTTGCTCGCCCCATTCTGAATTTAAAACAGTTCTAAGCACATGCTTATGCTCATAATTCTCAACTTCAACTTGCCCGTCTTTTTGCCAATTAATAATAGTATCTTCTGTAAGGCACACTACCAAATTATATGAGCCACTAATGTTATTCAACACTTTTGTATTAATAGAAATTGTCCCACTTTCTCCACTTATATTAGATGAAATAACAATTCCTAAATCAACATCTTTATTTAGCTCTGCTTGTACGGCAGCTCCCCACTCATTCTTCCCTTTTCTGTGCTCATCATTAGGGTAGTCAATTCTGTTTATCATCCCCTTTGGAAGTCCAGCTGTTCCTATTCCAAAAAAGCTATCCCAAGTTTCTCCCCAAGTAGTTCTGAAATCATATTCGAATTTTCCTGTTCCTAAAGGGAAAGGCCGAGCAAAAGTTTTCCCAACATGCACTGCCATCCCAATAATTTGATCTCCATAAATTTCATGTATTGCATCTAATTCTCTAGCTGCATCTGGGCAGTTAGGACAAGTATGTCCTGTAAAATCTTCAATTAAAATCTTTTTTACAAAACTATTAGTACTTGTATCGATAGGGTTGATTATATTATCAGTCATAAAAGGTCCTTCCAATTTATCGCATGATGCAAAAATTAAAACTGCTATAAATAAATAAATGTATTTTTTCATTTTTAAAAACTTGATGATATATTTAAACTAAATCCGTTTGAAGATGGAACGAGTTTGCAAACTCCCCCAACACAAAAGATTCCCTCTCTTTTTTTACCGTAACCAATTGAAAATCGATTAGATCCTTTAATAAAGCCAGCATTAACATTTACATAATGTAGTTGTTTTTCTACATCTTCATTCCCCCAATTGTACATGTCTTGCACTGCAAAAAACCAATGAGGAGAAATGGTGTATTCTACAAGTGCCATACTCCAACTTCCTTCCTCATTTTCTTCAGCATGTTCTAATTGTTTTGCTAATAATTCTTGCAATTCCATTCTGATAGTATGTCCTTTTTTTATTTTATAACTAACATCTAATACCGCAATAGTAGAATTGATTACGCCATAATCACCAGGAGTATGTCCCTCTAAAAAATCTTTGTTATAAGTTTGATTTGCAATCACAAAATTTGTTTTTATTTTTTTGTTAATCTTTTTATTTATTTCTAGGTTAATATCCTTAAAATATAACTCTTCTCCTTTAATGCTTATCAGCATTGGAGTATGATCTGTATTGTCATTTAAGAATGAGCCCTTTAAATCTTCAGAATTTAGAGTTATTCCTCCACTATTTAAAGCATTAATTCTTGAGTAGTTAAAATTTAATTTGGTTCCGTACTTGCCTCCAAATAATGTTCCTTTTTTAATTTTATAAAACAAATCAATCTGAAAGCCAAGCTCACCATCTGCTTGAGTGGCACAAGGATATAATGCCAACAATGTATAAGCATGTGGTTTGCTAAGTGTTGGTATATAATTTATTAGGTATGCTTTTCCATCTTTATCTCTATCGGATTTAAAAGTCATATTATCACTTCTGTGCATCTCGGCAGTTACTCCAAATCCTTTTTTTGAAAAAGTAATACTATTTGTAAAAGCACTTCCGCTTGCGTAATTCATTTCATTTTCTTGCAAAGAATTTGCAGGGTCATTAATTTTATAAGCATACTCCCCATAATAGTTCCAGCCACCTTTTATTATATTTAATCTGCCAGCATACGCACTTACATTTTGGGGTAAGTTAAATTTTGGGTTAGCCCTTTGTTGATATCTACTTATAAAACTACCTCCTAATATAATGGCTGTTTTACTTTCAAGCCCAAAAGCATCATTAATATTTACCTCTCCATCAAGCCCTCTAAAAATCCCATCTGCATAAGTAAAATAAGTTCTACTTTTCCCAATAAATGTTTTTAAACTTATCCCTGAAAAAGGAGAATATTTTAACCTTACACCATCCATTGCATTATCAATTCCAAGTCCTTTTTCTTCATAGCTTCTAAAAATAAGTCCGCTACCAAATTGTTCATAAAAATTTCCAGCAGTAATTTCTAATCCTTCCAAATTGTAAGTTGCAAATCGATAAGGGATACCATTTCCTTTAAATTCAGGATCATAATCTGCAAGTGCATTTAAGTAACTTTCGTATCTAATTCCTGTAGAAAAATTTCCTTTAATATAGTTAATGTTTAAATAAGCATTGTTTAAAATAACTTCATCAGCCCCAATTGCATCAATCTTAATATCATCTTTATAGCTTTGCAAACTAAGGTTAAAATCACCATGAATTTCTCCACTATTATTTTGGGCTATTCCAATAAGTGGTAACAGAAAAAGAAAAGAAATTAACTTTCTCATAATTTAATTTGTAAGCTCCACTATTCTATCATATAATTCATCTTCATCTCCATCAATATATCCTCTGTGTTGCCATACAATTTCTTTTTTTTCGTTAAGTAAAAAGGTGTGAGGAACTGTAGAAACTCCAAGTACACGACATAGGTCCTTGTTAGGATCTAAATAAACTTCATAATCCCAATCGGAAGAGTTAACATAAGGAGCAACTCTTATCATTGATCTTGAATCATCAATAGAAATAGCCACCAGTTTCACTCCAGTTTCCTCTTGCCAATCTTCATATATTTCGGCAATAGTGTTTAATTCTTTTTTACATGGCTTACACCAAGTAGCCCAAAAAGAAATTACAATTGGCTTGCCATCATTTTCTAATTCAGAGATGTTAAAAGAACCACCCTCTAATGTCTTTACTTCTACGCCTGGAAGCGTTCGGTTTTCTTGAGTCCAAGCAAAAGTAGATGTAATTAATACTAATAATAAAGTTAAAGTTTGTTTCTTCATTTTTTATTTTTTTTAATTTGGATTGCTAAAATAATTATATAAAGTAAATAAATAGGGTATTATGCTAATAAAAAAGCCAGCAATGCTGGCTTTTTTATGTATTAACTAATTATTGGTTAT
>JACNLP010000034.1 GCA_014381465.1 Flavobacteriales bacterium
CTTTTAGTTCTAATGTGAGGTAACAAGAATCGCAAGAAGAAGGCAAGCAAGTATCAGTTGCCGTCAAAGATAAGTTGCAAGGATTTGAACAAGGTACCTCTGTAATATAAATCTCATCAATCCATATTTTAGCAGCACCTAGACCATTTATATCATAAAACGGATAAATCCAAAACTGATCATCATTTTGTGATGGTTGATAACCCTGAATTGTAATTTGAGACCAATTAGATCCCATACTACTAAAAGGAATGGATGTTATGGGCATGGAAGTAACAGTTGGGAAAACTGTACTTCCACCAATGTTAGGGGTTAAACTACTGCTTTGAGCCAACTCGAATGTAGCATTTAAGCTACTGTCATTTACATGTGCATAAAAAGTAATATCATAACACTTTGTAGTGTCAAAATCAAAACAAGTAAAAACCCCTTCCCCTATTGAAGGACTACTTCCTGACCATAAATACAAACTATTATTCCCCGCATAAGAAGCAGTAGTTGCAGAAGGTGTGCCATGAGACCAATACCAATCATCAAAGTATGGGTGAGTATAATTCTCAAAACCTGGATCTACTAGAGCACTAGGAACAGGGTCACAAATATTATATAAACAACTACCATCATCACAAGTAGCTAATGAATTATAATTTATTGCTAATGGATCCGTGCAACCATATATGCAAGTATCACAAGAAATAGTTACAGACAAACTAGCATATACACAATTTGTGTTAATCTGATCAGAAACTATTACAGTATATGTGCCATTTGATAGTCCTGTTCTGGTTGGGCCTGTTTGGTTCCCAGTAAAAGATAACCATGTATAATTATAATATCCAGACCCTCCTGATACACTTACACTAATTGAACCAGTAGTAATTCCTGTAATAGTATCTAAAATACAAGTATCGGTTGCTGTAATATTTAAAATACAAGGGTAAACACAACTTCCATCATCACAAGTAGCGTATGAGTTGTAGTTTGTTGCTAATGGATCCGTGCAACCATATATGCAAGTATCACATTCAATAATGTACATTTCATCAATTCTAATTTTAGCTGTAGTTGATAAATCTAGAGAATATGGATAAACCCAAAACTGATTATAATTATTACTAGGGCTATAACCATTAACCTCTATGTATGTCCAGTTTGTTCCAATATTACTAAATTGAACTGACCCTATTGAATCTGATATAACTTGAGGTATAGGGGTATTGTATGGTGGTGGTGATGGAGTTAAAATGCTTGTTGCAAATAAATCAAAACTTGCATTTACTGTACTATCTACTACTTTTGCATAAAAGCTAATATTATAACATTTTGTGCTATCAAAATCAAAACAAGTAAAAACCCCTTCACCAGTAATACCAGCATTATTGCGCATTGACCACATATAAACACCATAATTACCTAAATAACTTACAGAAGGTGAAGGTGTCCCGTGTGAAGGATACCAATCTGTCCAACCAATTCCCACATTATGGCTCTCAAAGCCTGGATCTATTAGTTGGTTAGGTGGAGCAATACAAGGATTCTGCGCAAAAAGCGAACTTGATGTTAAAAAGCAAATTAATAATATAGTTGCTTTTAATAGGTTGGTGCAAATAAAGAGTTTTTCACTCTGTTTGTTGAGTTTTGTTTTAAATAATTTTGTTTTCATGACTTTATATTTTTTGATTAATAATACACAAACATAAGTATGGTTTTAGTATCAATATAAAGTAAATGAGAAGTCGGTAAGTTTTAATTAGAATTCGGTTGATTTAGAAGAATAATTTCTCAAATCCCTCTTTTTTTCGTCTTGAAATACTTACTGTACTTCCATCCTCCATAAGCACATACGCTCCATCAGTTTTATAATATTCTTCTACTTTATCAATATTAATTAAATGACTCTGATGGACTCTAAAAAAATTATCTTTTGGTAGCATATTCTCAAATTCTTTTAAAGTTCGAGACACTAAAATAGGTTTCTTATCTTTAATATAAAAAGTGGTGTAATTGTCTGATGCTTCACATCTAATAATAGTTTCTACTTTTATTATGCTATATCCTCCATCTTTTGGTAGAGCTAATCTTTTTGTGGTTTTTGCATCAATATTTTTCAATAATAGATTCATTCTTTTATCATCTACTTTGCTCTTTTTCTCTACTTTTGAAACAGCTATAATTAATTCATCAACATCAATAGGTTTTAAGAGATAATCTAATGCTGAAAACTTAATTGCCTGAATTGCATATTGATTATAAGCAGTTGTAAATATTACTGAAAATGTTGGATTTGGGAATTTTTTTAATAAATCAAATCCATTAGTATGTGGCATTTCAATATCTAAAAAGATTAAATCCGGGTTTTCTTTATTAATAAGAAAGACTCCTTCATCTGCTGATTGGGTAGCTGCAACAATATTTATGTTCTTGCAATATTTACTTAACATAATCTGCAGATTCTCAATAGCCGCTATTTCATCATCAATAATAATTGCTTTCATAAATATTAGTTTTCGGTTATTAGTGGAATAAAAAATTCGATTCTTGTTCCATAAGCTTCTTTATTTTTATCATATAAGTCAATAACCTCACATTTTATCTCTATGTTATGCGACTTAGCTAAGATAGATATTCTTTCATTAGTAATAATTGTTCCCTTTGAAACATGCGCACTACTTTTTTCTAATTCGCCAGCTTTTTTTCTGCCAACACCGTCATCTTCAATTGTGCAGACTATTTTTTCATCAATCATCTTGTAGGAAATGAAAATACTACCACTTTCTTGTTTATGCATTAAACCATGCCAAATTGCATTCTCAACATAAGGCTGAATAAGTAAAGGCGGGATGCAATAGAAATCTGTATCTAAGTTTTTATCCACCTCAAAAGAGTATTTAAACCTGTTCTTAAAACGCGCTTTCTCAAGTTCTATATAATGAGTTAAGGCCTCTATATCTTCTGATATTTTGATATAAGTTCTTTCGGAGTTGTCTAAAATATTTCGGATTAGTTTTGAAAACCTAGACAAATATTTTATCGATAAATCTTGCTGATTCTTTAAAATAAAATTCTGAATTGAATTTAAGCTATTAAAAATAAAATGAGGATTCATCTGAGATCTTAATGCTTTTTGTTTAGATAATATTAATTCTTTTTCAACCTCTTTTTTATGTAGTTTATTACGATATATTATATAACCAATCCACATAAGTATCAAAAATATTAGAACTCTGAACCACCAAGTTTGCGTAAAATATGGGCAAATATTCAAATTAATAAATGCCTCCTCTCCATATATATTATTATAAAAAGGCTGTACAACAAAGCGATAATTCCCTGAACTTAAATTAGGAAATTGAATTGTTGTATTTGAAGTTATTTTCCAAACTGTATCTGTATCAGATAATTTATATCTATATTTAATTTGATTGTTTTCTCCATAAAATGGCGTCACAAAACTAATCTGAATATTGTTCTGAGATGATTTTAAATTATATGTATTATCTGATGAAGAATACTGTTTATTATTCACAATTATAGGATAAATATAAGTTGAATTAAATTCAAAAGGTTTTTTGCAATCCTCAATAATATCAATCCCAAGATTAGTGGCTAGTACTATTTTATTATCATATAAAGCAATATCATAAATCATATTGGAATTTAAATAGTTTGTTTTATCAATAAATCGGATTCTCTGTTTATTATTTTTATCAAATTCAATGATATTTAATCCATTATTGGTTCCAACATATATCTTCTCATCAGAACAAAATAATGAATAACAAATATTACTATTCAATCCTTCTGATGTAGAAATGTGCTTTAGTTTACTTTTCTTTTTTAAATAAACACCATCATTTCTAGTACATATTACTAATAAAGAATCTTTGAAGTTAGAAAGTGATGTTATCTCAAGAGCGTCAATCTCAGAAAATTTTTTCTCTGTAACTTTTTTATCATAAAAATTATAAACTCTTGTTGTGGTTAAAATCCAAAGTGTGTCTTTTAAAAAACACATATCTTTAATCTTTTCATCATTAATAGGTAGTGTTATAGTTTTAGAATCATAAATAATTTTATCATTCTTAATAATCTTAAACCCAAAAAATCCACAAGCTATTTTATCATTATAAGAAGTAAAAATCTTCATCCCACTATACATACTTTCTTTAGTTATCAGATTACTTTTTGATATGAAATTTATTATTTCACCATTAATTAAAGCTTCAGAATTATTTATTATAAGGATGTCTTTAACATCTCCGGATATTTTTTCTTTAAATAATTTATAAAAAGAGTCGTTGGCAATTGAATATGCGAATCCATCAACTGTACCAAAAAGAATAGTATTATCATTTGCTTGCAATCTACTAATCCTTGAATTTATGTTCTCATTAATTAACTTATATGATTTTGTTTTTAGCGTTTTTATCAGAAAAATCCCTTTTTCCAGAGTGGCAATCCATAAATTATCTTGTTTATCTTGAAAAATATCAGTAATAGTTAACCCTGGTAAATAAGATTCTAAATCCTGTTCTAAAAAATCTCCTGAAGAACAAAATAATAGTCCGCCATTTATTGTTCCAATCCATAAATTATTTTGACTATCTGTTTTAACCGACAGGATTTTATAATCAATAATCCTAGATATAATTTTATCTTCTTTTTTCTTGAATATTATATTATCAATAAATATGTAATCTGCATCCATTCCTATTTTACTTACTCCGCTTTTCTTACCTTCTTCTATTGAATAATATAAATAATTAGTATTAGTAAAACCTGATAAAAATCCAGAATAAGTTGGTTTAGAAAATAATGTTGCTTTCTTCTTATTAAAACTAAAATACTCTATCTCCCCAATATTATTTATTTTATATAATCCTCTACATTTAGTTAAAGTAAACCACAATTCATTTTCTTCAAAGATAAAATCATCTATATGAGAATCAGATATCCCGACACTGTCAATCAAGTCTAATAAAACATCATTAAACAGATATTCTATAATAGTATCATTATCAAAGTAGCAAACACCCCCCTTATATGTGTTAAACCACATTCTATCATTTATATCAAGAAAGATATCAAACACCACAGTATGACTTAATCCATTTTTACTTGTGTAATAAATAAAACTATCGCCATTATATTTAAAAACTCCAACACCTGTGGCAAACCACATAAATCCATCTTTATCTTGATCAATATCATGTATTTCAGAGGTAATCATCCCCTGATCTACACCAATATTTATAATATTATATTCTTGAGAATAAACTTGAGGACATAAATAAAAGAATAGTAAAAAATGTAAACAGAAAGATACAATTTGCTTCATCTAACAATATTTTGAAAAGCAAACTTACAACTATTTTAAAAAAGTTCGAAATTAAGACAGTAAGGTCCGTAAAAATTAAAACCTCACAATTTGTAAAGTTCTTATATATTTATCTTTAATTTTATGAAAAGATTATATTGAAATATGGATGAATCAAAAATTGCTAAATTGTTACATTAATTCTAAAAAGAAAATAACTAATTACCGAATAAGATGCAAAAAACCAAAGTCATGGTGCTTCCAGCCTTCAAAATCTTGGAAATAGACTTCATACACATAATTACCAATTGGCAATTCTTTCCCACTTTTGTTATGCCTACCATCCCACCCATTATTATTCAAATTATCGCATACCATCCCTTTTATATTTTTGCTATGAAACACCACATCTCCCCTTAAATTATAAATTTTAAAATCAAAAGTATGCTCTCTAATAGCATGATATTGCAAGCAAAAGTTATCGTTAACCCCATCTAAGTCAGGCGTAAAGCTACTAGGAATATAAATATGATACTCATCCGTTATCCATACTTGCCTAAAAGTAGTATCGGAGCAGCCATCAGCATTAGTTGCAATTAAAGTAACCTGATAAATAGCTGGAATGCCTATGCCATTTGTGTCAATTGGATAAAAATGTGTTGGGTTTTGCGAATTATCTATTGGACTGTTATCTCCAAAATTCCAATACCAAAGAGTTGCACTAATGGTTTTATCACGAAATTGCGCTATAGGATAATTCACGGAAATTGTATCAGGAATAATAGAAAAACTAGCTTTTGGCGCTTGCAGGTTTGTAACAATTGCACTTCCACTTGTAGTACCAACTCCAGCAGCATCCGAAACCGAAACTACTGTATAAACTCCTGCTTTTTTTGTAGCAATAATATGCGGATTTATTGAAGTAGATATAGCAGCTTGGCTTATCCCATCAATAGCGTAAACAATATTCCAAGGAGAGCTGCCATTTAAGTCAATTTGCACATCTATTGTCCCTGCATTACTGCACAAACCTCCTCCACCAGATATAAAAGCCATACTTTGAGGGAAAACTGAAATACTTAAAAGCAAAAAAGGAATAAAAAGAATCTTTTTCATAATTTCAGCAAATTTAAGAAATTATTACTTCTGTAAATCCGTACTCCTGAAAAAATTGCAATCCATACCCTTTTAATAAAGTATGAATTTCTTTTTTTAAAGTACCCTTCCCTACTCCATGCACCAAATTTAATCTAGGGATTCCCTTCTCCTTTGCAAAAACAATACAATCCTCACATCTGTTTTTCTGAATTTGGGTAATCTCAAAGTTTTCTAAATGCCTGAAATGCTCCACTAAATTTTCAATATGCAAATCAGCTTTAAACACTAAATGGCTAATTTTATCATTTGCAAACTGATAAAACTTCTGATTTGGTATAATCGTATTTTCTTCTTCATCCTTTGAGTTGTATGAATTACCATAGGAATCTTTGTCGTGAGTATCAGAGGGGAAAGGCATAATATTATTGATGGCAAGCATTTCTTCAAATCCATTACTGTTTAGCACTTTCACTTTTGTATTTCCGATAAACATTAAAATTGTACCTTTATCGTTTTCATTAATAAAAAGCACTCTATCACCTGTTTTGAGATTATGCATTAATAATAAATTGGATGAAAGAAAATATTACCATTTCTATACTGAATTGTTGGTGCAGGAAATTTTAAGAACCCAAATGTGTGCAAAAGAGTATTTAAGGTTTTACTTTTAGTTTTTATTCTGTTTAAATCAATATCAAAAGACAAAAAGTATTGGCGTTTTCTCCAAACAGGCTTTCCTTCTTTGGGGTGCGGCTGCTTCATAAAATCAGCTCCATAACCAAGCGATAAACTTAGCCAATTAGGAAAACTTTTATTTTCAATTTGCATTAATGATTTTAAGTTAAATGACATCCAATAAGTTTGACCGTTATAGTCTTTTAATGCTCTTTCTAAATGATTACCACCTAATTGTTCAGGATTCTCTTTAGCCCATTTTGTTGGACTATAACTATACTTTAATTGTATTCTTTGTTCATTCCAAAGTAATGCTTGCCCAATTGCAAATAACGATCCGCTTGTATTTGCAATTAAATCACCAGATGAAGCACCCCACTGAGCCGAATGACCATCTAAAACTTCAATAATAGATAAGAAAAATGAACCAGTCATACCTCCATACCAAATCGCATTCTTTCTTTTCATCCCTGTCCATTGATAGGCTTTAATTCCAGCAACACCAGAATAATAAGAAACGGTTATATGCCCCATTTTATCCATTTGTAACCATTCCGAATTATCATCAATCCAATGAAAACTACTTTTAGGATAATCAGCATACCAAAGCTGATTTAAACCAACCAAAGCAACTGTATAAGCACTTGCCTCAGAAATTAAAAGGATATTTCTCTTTTTTTTATCAAGCTGATAAGGGATGTCAAAATTCCAGTCCTGAGCATTAGAATTAATAAATATAAAAGAAAAAAAAATCAGAAACAGTTGTTTCATTTTACAAAATAGTTGCTTTTGCATCAGCTAAAATATCAAATACTTTTGCTTGGGTTTCTGCCTCAGCATAAGTCCTTAAAACTGGCTCAGTACCAGAAGGACGAATCATAAGCCAAGTATCAGCATCAAAGAAAAATTTAAAGCCATCAGTGGTTTCAATTCTTTCCACTTCATATTTACCAAATTTAGTAAACTTACCTTCCTTACAATCTTCAATAATTCTTAATTTAGTGTCATTATCAATATGCAAATCGATACGCTCAAAAGCAAAAGACCCAACAATCTCATAAACCTCAGCAATTAAATCCTCTAATGATTTACCAGATTTTGCCATAAATTCAAACAAGGTTAATCCCATCCAAATACCATCACGCTCAG
>JACNLP010000018.1 GCA_014381465.1 Flavobacteriales bacterium
ATCTTTCGATAACCTCCCGCTATGTACCCGGGACGGGACTTGAACCCGTACGGACATAATGTCCATTGGATTTTAAGTCCAACGTGTCTACCAATTCCACCACCCGGGCAGCTAGTAAAAAATCCCTCAAAAAGAGGGACTTTGAGCGAGTGATGGGATTCGGACCCACGACCCTCACCTTGGCAAGGTGATGCTCTACCCCTGAGCTACACTCGCAATTGGGTCGGCAAATTTAATTAAATATTCGTTTTTGCAAAGCTCTCAAAGCTCTTTTATTTTTTACCGATATGTTTTTTTATTTCGTTGAGTTTCAATAGTGCTTCAACAGGGGTAAGTGTGTTGATGTCAATATCTAAAAGTTCATCTCTTATTTGCATTAGTGCAGGGTCATCTAGCTGAAAAAAGCTGAGTTGCAACTCATCTTTACTGCTAATATTTTTTGCTTTTTCACTTAAAGTTTCAGCCGAATGTGAACTTTCTAATTGTTGCATAATGGTGTTTGCTCTTTTTACAATTTCTTTTGGCATGCCTGCCATTTGCGCAACATGAATACCAAAACTATGCGCACTTCCTCCTTTTTTTAGTTCTCGCAAGAAAATTATTTTTCCATCTATTTCTTTTACCGATACATTGTAGTTTTTTATTCTATCAAAAGAATTTGTCATTTCATTTAGCTCGTGATAATGTGTGGCAAAAAGTGTTTTGGCTTTTGTGGGGTGCTGATGCAAATACTCAGCAATTGCCCAAGCAATGGCTACTCCATCATAAGTACTTGTTCCTCTGCCAATTTCATCTAATAGAATCAAACTTCTTTCTGAAATATTGTTCAAAATACTGGCAGTTTCGTTCATTTCCACCATAAAAGTAGATTCGCCCATAGATATATTATCGGATGCTCCAACGCGAGTAAATATTTTATCGACTATGCCAATTTGGGCTGCATTAGCCGGAACGAAACAACCAATTTGGGCCATCAGCACAATAAGAGCAGTTTGCCTTAAAAGTGCTGATTTTCCTGACATATTTGGGCCAGTTATCATAATTATTTGCTGACTATTTCTGTCTAATTGAGTGTTGTTTGGAACATAACTCTCATCTGCTCTTAGTTGCCTTTCAATTACTGGATGTCTCCCTCCTTTTATAATTAAGGCTTTTCCGCTATCGATTATTGGCTTTTTATAATTGTATTTTTTGGAGATAAAAGAAAAAGAAAAAAGGCAATCTAACTGAGCAATAAGCTGGGCATTAATTTGAATGGGTGCTATATACTTTGTTAAACTTTGTACTAATTCCTGATACAACTTTTGTTCAATCGCACTTATTTTTTCCTCAGCAGTCAGAATTTTGTTTTCATAATCTTTCAGCTCTTCTGTGATATATCTTTCGGCGCTCACCAAAGTTTGTTTTCGAATCCAATTCTCAGGCACTTTATCTTTGTATTTATTTCTAACTTCCAAATAATAACCAAACACATTGTTAAAGGAAATTTTTAAAGAAGCTATTCCTGTTTTTTTAGTTTCTCTTTCCAAAATTTGTTGCAGAATTTCTTTTCCTGAATTAGCAATTTCTCTAAGTTCATCTAATTGTAAATTTACCCCAACATTTATTACATTTCCTTTATTCAATAATGCTGGCGGATTGGGATGCAACTGTTTTTCTAGCTTTTCTCTTATTTGAGCGCAAACATCAATGCGTTTACCAATTTTTTTTATTGTTATTTCAGAAGAATTTTGACAAGCATCTTTTATTGGAACTAAGGCTTCTAAGGCAATTTTGAGTTGCATGCATTCTCTTGGTGAAATTCTAGTAGTTGCTACTTTTGATATCAAGCGTTCCAAATCACCAATTTGTGAGATTTTCTCTTTTATAAGGTCCGAGAATTCATCATTCCCCATAAAGTAATCCACCACTTTTAATCGTTCATTTATGGCTTTTTCTTCTTTTAATGGTAATGCTACCCATCTTTTTAGCATTCGTGAGCCCATAGCAGAAATTGTATTATCAAGAACTTCCACTAAAGTTTTTGCTCCTTCATTTGGGGAATGAAAAAGCTCTAAATTTCTGATTGTAAATTTATCCATCCACACATAATTTTCCTTGTCAATTCTGCTGATTTTTGCAATATGAGTGGTGTGATGATGCTCGGTTTCTTGTAAATAATGTAGGATAACTCCTGCCGCAATTTGCCCGTTTTCCATTGCTTGAATGCCAAAGCCTTTTAGCGTTGGGGTATCAAATTGTTTTTGCAAAAGTTCAGAGGAATACTCAGTATTAAACACCCAATTATCTACCCCAAAAGTATTGTGTTTTTCGCCATAATCTTCTATGAAATCTCTTCTGTTTTCTTTTTGAAATAGTATTTCTGAGGGGTTAAAACTTTGCAAAAGTTTATCTATGTATTCTCTGTTGCCTTCTGCAATTAAAAACTCCCCAGTTGATATGTCTAAAAAGGAAATGCCAAGATTTTTCTCCCCATAATACACAGCCGCCAAAAAGTTATTTTGATTATTTTCAAGCACCAAATCGTTATAAGAAACTCCTGGTGTTACTAGTTCAGTAACGCCTCTTTTTACAATTTTTTTGGTGAGCTTTGGATCTTCCAACTGCTCACAAATAGCAACCCTTTGCCCTGCCCTTACTAATTTCGGTAAATAAGTATCTAAGGAATGATGCGGAAAGCCAGCCAATTCAATTTTGGAACCTCCATTGTTTCTGGCAGTAAGCACTATACCTAAAATTTTGGATGCAATTATTGCATCTTCTCCAAAAGTTTCGTAAAAATCACCTATTCTGAAAAGTAAAAGTGCATCAGGATGTTTTGCCTTAATGCGATTGTATTGCCCCATTAGAGGAGTTTCCTTTTTTTGCATTTTACTTTTAGTAGTCAAAAATTAATTCTTTAATATTGCCGACAAATATAATAGATGCGGAAGTTAAAAAATAGTGAATTGCAAAGAATAAGTGTTGAAGATTTTAAATCGGCAAAAAAAACGCCTATTGTAGTGGTATTGGACAATGTAAGAAGTGCTATGAATGTCGGTTCTGTTTTTAGAACGGCTGATGCTTTTTTGATTGAAAAAATTTATTTGTGTGGCATTACTGCTACTCCTCCAAATAAAGAGATATTAAAAACTGCACTAGGAGCAAATGATGCTGTGGCTTGGGAATATATTAAAGAAACAAAAGATATTATCAGAAAATTAAAAAATGAAAATCATCATATAGTTGGGGTGGAGCAAACTGAGAACGCAACTCTTTTACAAAATTTTGAAAAACCTAATAAAAAAGTAGTTCTTGTTTTTGGTCATGAAGTTTTTGGAGTAAATGAAGAAGTGATTGAACTTTGTGATGAATGTGTGGAAATTCCACAATTTGGAACAAAACATTCTTTAAATATCTCGGTAAGTGCTGGAATTCTAATGTGGGAAATGTGGCGAAAACTACAATAATTATTCTATAATTTCAAAATCCACTCTTCTATTAATTTGGTGATAATCTTCTTTTAATATCATATTATCGGTGGTAAATGTATTATCCTTACCAATTGCTAAAGGATTGCTTTCTCCTTTTGTACTAACAGAAAACCTATCAGAAGATATTCCGTAAACTTTTCTAAAATGATTAACAACCTCCTGCGCTCTTTCTCTGCCTAATTTTAAATTAAACTCTTCTAATCCTATTTCATCTGTATTTCCAACTACTTTTAATCGTAAATTTGGGTTAGATAAAAGAACTTGTGCTACAATTGCAGTTCTTACAAAGTTTGATTCAGTAACTAATGAACTAGCAGAATTAAAATAAACAGATGGAAAATAAACATCTGAGATTGTTTTTTCTCCATCTTTTCCGTCTTTTCCATTTATGCTAATACCAAAACGATTTACCATACTTCCTTTTTCGGTATTCATTTCCAAATCTTTACTATCAGGAATCCCATCTTTATCTGTATCTAATTCTTTCCCGTTTTTATCTACAATAGCTCCTCTTGTTGAAAAAGGATCTTCATCCATATAATCAGGAACATTATCCATATCTACATCAAGTGGCTTTCCAGATCCATCTACTGCAACTCCTAAAGGTGTGTTTGTACTTTTGTCAAACGCATCAGATACTCCATCATTATCAGAATCAATGGTTAACCCTTCAATATTGGCGTGTACATCATTAAATGTTTTATACATCTCATCTATTGGGCTATACCAATCCATCACTTTTTTTTGTTTACCAATATGATAAATCAGTCCAAAAGAGTAAAAAGCAAAATGGTCATTCTTAATAGTAGAGTTTAATTCTTCAATTGTAGAATCCCATTTATCTGTTCTCCCTGTCCTTACTGTGATGTCAGTAAAAACATCAAGCTTATTATTTATTAAGTATTTTAAAATTATACCTTTTATAAATACAGTTTCAGAAGAAGTTGATAAAAAATCTTTTTTAATGAGTCCTCCAAACTCTCCCTCATCAGCATAGCCATAGCTATATATGTATTTATCTGAAAACAAATTTCGTTTTACACTATGAAAAGTGTTATAACCGATACCGAATTTTAAAAAATAAGAGAATCTTCTTTCTTTATAATTTTTAGTGTAAGATACAGCCAGATTTGTTAAATTGATAGTCAAATTCAAATCAAATTCCTTAAAATCCGCTATAAATTTTTCCCCATTTCCTTCATAAAACCCGTAAGGATCAAAGCTTGCAAATTGTACACCTTCATTTTTTCGTCTTAAACCAGCAAACTTCCCTGTAATAAACTCTGTTTGCAAATTAAAGATACTATTTAAAGATCGGTTTACTTGAATGCTTAAAGCTGATTTTAACTCAAAAAATCCATCTGTTTTTGAAGGATACCACTCGTATTGTTTTATATCTCCAAAAAATTGAGTAATACCAAAACTCATTCCAACGGACCATCTATTTAATTTATTCCCATAAATATCAGCTCCTGCAATAGAGTTTTGTTTTTTAATTTGCTTAGTTTTAATAGTAAAAGTATTTTTGTCCTCAATATATTTGGCTTTAATTTCCATACCAACATTAGGAATACTTTTTTTTACGGCATTTATTATTGCATTAGTAGTATCTGTATTTTGTGATTTTGCCGGAAAAATAAAACCTAAAAATATCAGAATAAAAAGAGTTAATTTTTTTGTCATATTTTTTTATAGAATCTCCGCAAATTTAGATAAAATATTTCTTTTTATCGCACTAGTGAAAATCTTTTAAAAAATTCACAGATAAAAAACTTTTTTTGGGTGTTATCTCTAAAGTGTATTTTATATATTTGCCGCAAATTAATCAATAACAAAAACATAATTTTAGTATGAACACAATAGGTCTTTCTAAAGCAGTTTCTATTTTGTTTTTTGGCGTTCTCATTAGCGGATGCGGATTAACAAAAATGACTAGTAAATACGATACAGTAGTTTACACAACAACTCCACCAATTTTGCAAGTACATGCCGGTAAAGTGGCAGTAAAAATTGACGGAAATATTCCAGCAAAATATTTTCATAAAAATGCAACAGTAGATTTTACCCCTGTTCTTAAAAGTGAAAACTCAGAAGTAACATTTAAAACAATTACATTGCAAGGAGAGCAGGCAAGTGGGGGGGATAAAACAATTTTTTATGATGCTGGAGGAGGATTTACTTATGAAGATAAAATAAATTATACTCCAGATATGTTAGTCTCTGGATTAGAAATAAGAGCAGTTGCAAATTTGAAAGATAAATCTGCTGCTTTGGGACCTGTTACAATTGCAAAAGGAGTAATTGCTACCTCTGAGAGAGTACAAGATACAGAAGAAATTGCAATAGCACATCATGGATATGAAAAGGAAACTATTTTATCAGAATTGGCTACTATTTATTTTTTGGTAAATCAAAGTACTATCAGAACATCAGAAAAGAGTGATGAGGATATAAATAGATTGCAAGAATTTGCAAAATTGGGATACAAAACACACAGCATTGAAATAAAATCATATGCATCCCCAGAAGGAAGTGTGGATGCCAATGATAATGTATCGGAAAGAAGAAACAAAAGTACTGTCCGCTATACTAAGCAAATTTTGAAAAGATTAAAATTAGATGGCGCATCTGATAAGGAGAAATACACTAATGTTTCTTATGGAGAAGATTGGGATGGTTTCAATAAATTGATGAAGGCCTCTGATTTAAAAGATAAAAGAAGAGTACTTAATATTGTAAACTCTGTACAAGATCCTGAAAAAAGGGAACAAGCCATCCGTGATATGGCAGAGCTTTATGATGCTATTGATAAGAATATTTTACCTCAACTAAGAAAAGCAGAAATTACTGTGTATTCGTATCAACCAAAAAGAACGGATCAGAACATTGCATCTCTTTCCATCTCTAATCCTGATTCTCTAGATATAAAAGAATTACTTTTCTCTGCAACACTTACAAATGATAAAACAACTAAATTGGGAATTTATAACTCTGCAATTAATTTGCATAACGATTGGAGAGCATACAATAATATCGCAAGTATTTTCTTAGCAGAAAACAATTTGAGTGAAGCTGGAAATTGGTTAGATAAGGCATTTGAAATAAGTGGAAATAAGGCAGATGTGCTAACAAATTACGGAATTATTGCTGCACGAAAAGGGGATTTAACAAAAGCACAACAATTTTTTAATCAAGCAAATACAACCGAAAGAAACCAAGCTATTTTGGATATTCGCCAAGGTAAATACGCCAAAGCAGAAAGATATTATAGAAATACAAGTACGCATAATGCAACTTTGGCAAAACTTATGAACGGAAATTACAACAATACTTGTAATGAAAATACTGCTGCATGTTATTATTTGAACGCTATTATTGGAGCAAGATCGGGAAATTTGCAAATGCTTACACGAAATTTATCGAAAGCAATTGCGGCTGATGCTTCTTATAAAGAAGAGGCTACAAAGGATTTGGAATTTGTGAACTATAGAGAAAATCAAGAATTTAGCACCTTAATTAATTAAGTGTAATTTTATAAAAGCTTTAAAAGAACCCCTTATCTTTAGGGTTCTTTTAGTTTTATAGATATTGATGAGAAATATTCTTCCAAATTTTATAATTATTGGGGCAATGAAGGCCGCTACTACTTCTCTTTATACTTATTTGAAACAACATCCAGACATTTCATGTCAAAGGTAAAAGAGCCCATGTTTTTTAATAATTTTAAGCAAAAGAATAACTATTTTGTAAGGGGGCGAAAAACTAAAAAAATCACAACTTTACAGGAATACAAAACTTTGTTTAATGATGTGAAAGATGAAAAAGCAATTGGGGAGGCTTCTCCAGGATATATTTATAATTTATCTGCTCCAATTCTAATAAAGGAAGAAATTCCTAATGTTAAAATTATTGCAATTTTAAGACAACCTGTAAGTAGAGCTTATTCTAATTTTTTACACAGTAAAAGAGCAAACAGAGAGCCAATTGAAAAATTTGAAGATGCTTTAAATGAAGAAGAAAATAGAATTAAGAAAAATTGGAGTCCGCTTTATCATTATAAAGAAAAAGGATTTTATTTTCAGCAATTAAAAAGGTATTTTGGGCTTTTCCCAAAAGAAAATATTAAGATTTTGCTTTTTGATGAAGTAGTGAAAAACCCAAAAAAAGCGTGCAAAGATATTTTTAAATTTTTACAAGTAGATGATAGTTTTATTCCTAACACTAGCAAAAAAACAAATGTTTCTGGAACTCCAAAAGGACTTTTTGGTTGGCTTATTATGAAACTAAGATTTTATAATTTACTGCCGAATATACAGTTTAGCAAATATTTACCTAACTTTTTACTTAAGCTGATTTTTAATGCTGCATATTCCAAGCCAGAAAAATTGGATGAATCATTAAAAAAAGAATTGACTAAAAAGTACTATAAAGAGGAGATCCTTGAATTGGAAAAACTAATTGAAAAAGACCTTTCTCATTGGTTATAAATCAATTTGATGAAGCCCCAAGCTATATGGCTTTTTGATAGCAGTAACTATTTTTTCATAAGTCCTGCTATCTTTTATAAAATCAGCATTTGTTACATCAATAATTAGAACTGCAAAACTCTTTTGTTTCTTAAAGTAATCAAAGTATTTTTTTTGAATATTAAGCAAGTATTTATCTGAAATATTTTGCTCATAAATTCTACCCCTATTTTTAATATTTTTTTGCAAACATTGAATATCAGCATGTAAATAAACAAGTAAATCAGGTTTTGGCAAGGAAGCAAGCATAATATCGAAAAGGCGATAAAACAATTGAAGCTCATCTTTTGATAAATTGTTTTTGGCAAAAAGCCGAGATTTAACAAAGAAATAATCAGAAACTGTAAAAGAAGAAAACATTTCTTGCTCCAGAACTTCTTTAAGTTGCTTGTAGCGTTCTGCCATAAAAAAAAGTTCTAATGGAAAGGCATATTTTTCTGGCTCCTTATAAAAATTGGGCAAAAAAGGATTGTCTGCAAACTCCTCTAAAACAAGTCGGGCATTACAATCTTCTGCAATCTTTTTCGCCAAAGAAGTTTTTCCCACACCAATATTTCCTTCAATACAAATAAAATTATATTGCATATTCCTCTACCTTTTGCGTATCCTTACACTCTTTTAATAATTCGCCTATTGTTTTATTGTATTTTGGATGCATAAAATCAGTTGCAATTTCATTTAGGGGAATAAGCACAAATTGCCGTTTGTGCAAATGGATATGCGGAATGCAAATTCCTTTTCTTTCTACAACCAAATCATTATAAAAAAGAATATCAATATCAATAATTCGCTCTCCCCATTTTTCATTTCTGATGCGCCCAATTTTATCTTCAATTTGTAACACTTTTTCTAATACTTCATCTGCCGATAAATCAGTTGTTATTTCTAAAATTTGATTCAAATAATTATTTTGATTTTCCACTCCCCAAGGAACGCTCTCGTAAATTTTGGATTCTTTTTGAGTTGTTCCAATTTCTTCTGTTATTAGCACAATTGCATTTTGCAGAAAATTCTCTCGCTCACCCATATTAGAGCCCAATTGTAGAAAAACTATATTCATTGTGAAAAAGTCTAAAACCCAAAAATAATAAAATTCAGAGACTATGTTATTTTATTTATTACTTTTAGCCATCAAAAAAAGTTAATCATTTTAGAAAATGAAATCCAACATACTCAGAGCGTTATACTTAGATTTCTTCAAATCCAAACAGCATAAAATAGTTTCGTCAGCCCCAATGGTGGTTAAAAGCGACCCAACTTTGATGTTTACCAATGCAGGAATGAATCAATTTAAAGATATTTTTTTAGGTGATTCTAATCCTAAAGATTTGAGGGTAGCCAATTCTCAAAAATGTTTGCGTGTATCAGGAAAACACAATGATTTGGAAGAAGTTGGGCATGATACTTACCACCATACTATGTTTGAAATGTTGGGAAGTTGGAGTTTTGGTGATTACTTTAAAGAAGATGCAATAAACTGGGCTTGGGAATTTTTAACTGAAGTATGTAAGCTGGATAAAAACAGACTTTATGTTACAGTATTTGAAGGGGCTAAAGAAGATGATTTAGAAAAGGATAATGAAGCGTTTAATTTCTGGAGAAAATACTTGCCTGATGATAGAATCTTGAATGGAAATAAGAAAGATAATTTTTGGGAAATGGGAGAAACAGGTCCTTGTGGTCCTTGTTCTGAAATCCATTTTGACAATAGAACTGATGAAGAAAGAGCTAAAGTTAGTGGTGCTGATTTAGTAAATGAAGACCATCCTCAAGTAATTGAAATTTGGAATTTGGTATTCATGCAGTATAATCGTTTTGCTGATGGAAATTTAAAGACTTTACCAAATTCTCATGTTGATACTGGAATGGGATTTGAAAGGCTTGCAATGATAATGCAAGGAGTTAAGTCAAACTATGATACTGATATTTTTCAGCCAATAATTCAAACGATTGCTAAAAAAGCAAATCTGGAATATGGGAAAAATGAGGAACAAGATATTGCAATGCGTGTTATTGCTGATCATATTCGTGCAATTTCCTTTTCTATTGCTGATGGGCAATTGCCATCAAATGTAAAGGCGGGTTATGTTATCAGAAGGATATTAAGAAGAGCAGTGCGTTATGCTTATACTTTCTTAAATCTCAAAACTTCTTTTATGCATGAATTAGTTGATGTTTTGGCTGATCAATTAGGTGAGCAGTTTACAGAATTGGAAGCACAAAAAGATTTGATTCAAAAAGTGGTAAAAGAGGAGGAGGAATCTTTCCTTAGAACTCTAGAAGATGGTTTGAAGCGAATTGAACAATTGGTGAAAAAATCAGCCGATACTGTTTCAGGGAAAGAAGTTTTTGAACTTTACGATACTTATGGTTTTCCTGCTGATTTAACAGCTCTAATCTTGAGTGAACAAAATTTAAGTTTTAGTCAAGCAGATTTTGATGCAGCAATGCAAGAACAAAAAGACAGATCCAAGCAAGCAGGAAAAGTGGAGAAAGGAGACTGGGAAGTTCTTATACAAGATGAAACTGAAGAGTTTGTGGGTTATAATAACCTGGAAACAGAGGTGAAAATTACTCGTTACCGAAAAGTTAAAACTAAAGATGGAGAGCAGTTTCAAATTGTATTTAATTTAACGCCATTTTATCCTGAAGGGGGAGGACAAGTTGGTGATACGGGTATGATTGAAAATGAAAATGAATCTATCACTGTTGTTGATACTAAAAAGGAAAATAAATTAATTGTTCATTTTACGAATGAATTACCAAAGGATGTAAATGCTAGTTTTACAGCAAAGGTAAATGCAAATGACAGAAAAGCATCTGCAAGAAATCATACAGCAACTCACTTATTGCACGAGAGTTTAAGAACTATTTTAGGAGACCATGTAGCGCAAAAAGGTTCATTGGTAAACCCAAACTATTTGCGTTTTGATTTTACTCATTTTTCTAAAATAGAAAAAACAGATTTGCAAAAAATTGAGGCAGATGTAAATGCTAAAATTTTAGCTAATATTATTTTAGATGAGCATAATAATTTACCACTTTCTAAGGCTGAAGATTTAGGAGCTATCATGTTATTTGGCGAAAAATATGAAGATGTAGTGCGTATGATTCAGTTTAATTCTTCCAAAGAATTGTGTGGAGGTACGCATGTGAAAGCTACTGGGGAAATAGGCCTTTTTAAAATCCTTTCGGAAGGATCTACTTCATCTGGAATAAGAAGAATAGAAGCAACTACAGGTGCTAATGCCTTAAATTATCTTAATGATAAAGAAGCTTTGTTGAATGAAATTGCTGGGCTAGTTAAAAATAAAGATTTGAAAAAAGGGGTGGAGCAGCTAATCGCAACTAACAAAACCTTAGAAAAACAAATCAATACTCTTAAAAAAGCAAATGCCGGAAATATAAAAGAGGATTTATTAAAATCAGCTATTGTGGTAAATGGCATTCGTTTTATTGCACAAGAAGTGGAAATGGATGCTGAGGATATGAAGAATGTATCTTTTTCTCTTAGGAAAGAAGAAAACTTAGCAATGGTATTGGCTGCTAAAGTTGGCGAAAAGGCCTTGCTAACTGTTATGCTTACTGATGATGTAGTTGCTAAAGGATTTAATGCGGGAGCTATGATTAGAGAAATTGCCACAGAAATTTATGGAGGGGGTGGCGGACAAGCATTCTTTGCTACTGCTGGTGGTGCTAACCCAAATGGAATTGCAGCAGCTTTGGAGAAATCAAAAAAAATTATTTTTTGAGTTTTACCTTTTTATTATCAAGGAAAATATATATCTAAAATCTAATATTATCTAAGCAACTCACATCTATTTTTACTACTTTTGCCGACACTAAATTAGTTTTATGGAATACAATACCGAAAGAGAGCATCTTATTATACCAGAATATGGAAGGCATGTACAAAAAATGATTGCATATGCTACAAATCTGAAAGATAAACAGGAACAGCAAAAATGCGTTAATGCAATCATAACTTTTATGGGGCAAAGAAATCCACACTTAAGAGATATTAAAGATTTTACCCACAAACTTTGGGATCATCTATTTATTATGTCGGATTTCAAGATAGATGTAGAATCTCCATACCCAAAACCAGAAAAGGAGAAGTTGGAAGAAAAGCCAGAAAAGATGGCATATCCAAAAACAAAAATTAAATTTCCTTTTTATGGCGTGAATATTGAAAAAATGATAGCTTATGCCTGCACAATGGAAGAAGGAGAACTCAAAGAAACTATGGCTGGGATGATTGCCAATCACATGAAAAAGGATTACATCTGTTGGAACAAAGCATTTGTTGATGATAGCACAATATTAAAACACCTTAGTCAGTTATCAGAAGGTAAAATAAAAACCCATATAGATTTTAAGCTGATTGATGATAAGGATATTCAGAAACCAAAAACCTACAAACACACAAAAAAGAAAGGTAAAAACTACAAACACAAAAAAGGATACAAAAGAAGATAAATGGCTACATTTAAGGTAAAAGGAGGAATAAAGTTAAAAGGAGATTTACACCCACAAGGAGCAAAAAATGAAGCCCTTCAAGTGCTTTGTGCAGTACTACTTACTCCTGAGGAAGTCATTATGGAAAATGTGCCTAATATCCGTGATGTAAACATACTTATTGACCTTTTGCGTGATTTAAATGTTGTAGTAAAACAGATTGATGAATCAACTTATAGCTTTAAAGCTGAAAATGTTGATATTGATTATCTTTCTTCTGATGATTATAAAGCTAAAAGCAGTAGAATTAGAGGGTCAATCATGATTGTTGGACCATTACTCGCTAGATACGGAAAAGGATATATCCCAAGACCTGGAGGTGATAAAATTGGAAGAAGAAGAGTAGATACCCACTTTATAGGTTTTGAAAAACTGGGAGCAAAATTTATTTATGATAGCAAAGAAGAATTTTATAGAGTAACTGCTGACCAATTAAAAGGAGCAGATATGTTACTGGATGAAGCATCTGTAACGGGTACTGCCAATATTGTAATGACAGCCGTAATGGCAAAAGGGAACACAAGCATCTACAATGCTGCATGTGAGCCATATTTACAACAACTTTGCAAAATGCTTAATAGTATGGGAGCAAAAATTACTGGTGTTGGCTCTAATCTTTTACACATTGAAGGAGTTGAAAGTTTAGATGGTTGCACGCACAAAATACTGCCTGACATGATTGAGATTGGCTCTTTTATTGGATTGGCAGCCATTACAAAATCAGAAATTACAATTAAAAATGTATGTTATGATGAACTTGGCGTTATTCCTTCTGTATTTGGAAAATTGGGGATTAAAATGGAACGCAAAGGAGATGATATTTATATTCCTTCACAAGATAGTTACGAAATACAATCCTTTATTGACGGTTCAATTTTAACAATTTCAGATGCACCATGGCCAGGATTTACTTCTGATTTACTAAGTATTGTTTTGGTGGTTGCATCTCAAGCTAAGGGCTCTGTTCTTATTCATCAAAAGATGTTTGAATCACGCCTTTTCTTTGTGGATAAACTCATTGATATGGGAGCTCAAATTATTTTATGCGACCCACACAGAGCTACTGTTATTGGCTTAAATCATCAGTTTCAGTTTAAAGCTACAACCATGACTTCCCCTGATATTCGTGCAGGAGTTTCACTTTTGCTAGCGGCCCTAGCTGCTGATGGAGAAAGCACAATACATAATGTAGAGCAAATTGACAGAGGATACCAAAATATTGACAAACGATTAAACGCTATTGGGGCACAAATTGAGAGGATTAATTAATTTGGTAATTTGAAAATATGCTGATTTATTCTACTAACTAACAACCACAAACTAACAACCACAAACTAACAACCACAAACTAACAACCACAAACTAACAACCAATAAACATTAAATAAAATGAAAAAGATTTTAATTGCTACATTGATATATTGTTCTATTGCTACATTAACTTCAGCACAAGAAATTGGCTTAAATATTGGAAATAAAGCACCAGAATTGGCTTATGAAAATCCTAAAGGGAAAATGTTAAAACTATCGTCTTTAAAAGGTAAATTAGTACTTATTGATTTTTGGGCAAGCTGGTGTGGGCCTTGTAGAAGAGAAAATCCAAATTTGGTAAGCGCTTATCAAAAATATACTAAGAAAAATTTCAAGCAAGGAAAAGGATTTGAAATTTATAGTTTATCTCTTGATTCCAAGCAAAAATCTTGGGTAAATGCCATCAATAAAGACCAGCTTTTTTGGCAGTACCATGTTTCAGATTTAGGTGGCTGGCAATCGGAAGGTTCTAAAAAATATGATATCCATAGTATTCCAAGCAATGTACTGATAGATGGTAAAGGTGTAATTATTGCAAAGAACTTAAAAGGGGCTGCACTACATAGGTTTTTGGAAAATTCTCTAAAATAAATACTGACAAATTGTCTAGCATAATGTTTTGGCAAAGAATTTGCATTATATCCTTTTCTGAATGCAGAAAATAAAATTATGACAAAGAAGAAAACAGAAGAAAACACTAAAAAACAAGAAGTTGAAAAGGAAAAATTACAGGAAGAAAAACAATTATCCACTAAGGAGCTTTTGACTATTGAAAAAGACCAACATTTACGACTAATTGCAGAGTTTGATAATTTCAGAAAAAGAACCGCTAAAGAGAGAATTGCTCTTTTCGCTACTGCCGGACAAGACATAATGACTTCATTACTGCCAATTTTAGATGATTTGGAAAGAGCTATTGATGCCAATAATTATGAAAAAACTCATGGAGTAGTGCTGATTTATAATAAATTGAAATCAACCTTAGAAACAAAAGGATTGAAAGAAATGAAAAATCCAATTGGAGAAGGATTGGATACGGAAATGCATGAGGCAATTGGGATGGTTCCGGCAGAAAAAAAGAAACAAAAAAACAAAATTATTGATATGGTAGAAAAAGGATATCTCTTAGGAGAAAAAGTAATCCGACATGCTAAAGTAGTGATTGCTAATTAAGAAAAACGAAAATGTCAAAGAGAGATTATTACGAAATTTTAGGAGTTAGCAAAAATGCAGATGCTAAGCAAATAAAAAAAGCATATCGAAAATTAGCGCTTAAATTCCATCCTGACAAAAATCCTGACGATAAAGCAGCAGAGGAAAAATTTAAGGAAGCGGCAGAAGCTTATGAGGTACTAAGCAATTCAGATAAAAAACAAAGATACGATCAATATGGTCATGCAGGAATGCAAGGTGCAGCAGGAGGTGGTTTTGGTGGCGGTGGTATGAACATGGACGATATTTTCTCTCAGTTTGGAGATGTTTTTGGTGGAGCACATCCTTTTGAAAGTTTTTTTGGTGGTGGAGCAAGAGGCAGGCAAAGGGTAGTAAAAGGCAGTAATTTGAGAATTCGACTGTCATTAAATTTGAAAGAAGTTTCTCAGGGAGTAGATAAAAAAATAAAAGTAAGTCGTTTGGTAAATGCAGCAGGAGTTACTTATAAAACATGTGGCACTTGCCATGGAAGTGGACAAGTTACGAGAATTAGTAATACCATTTTGGGGCAAATGCAGACTTCAAGCCCATGCCCTGTTTGTCATGGAAATGGAAAAAGTATCGACAATCGACCTTCTGGAACGGATGCTAACGGTATGCTGAAAAAGGAAGAAACAGTTAAAATTACTATTCCGCCAGGGGTAGAAGATGGTATGCAACTTAAAGTTAGCGGAAAAGGAAATGCAGCTCCACTTGAAGGAATAAATGGAGATTTAATAGTTTTGATAGCAATTAAAGAGCACGATACTTTAATCCGTGACGGACAAAACTTACACTTTGACCATTACATTAGTTTTTCTGATGCAGCACTAGGAACTACTTCTGAAATCCCAACAGTAACAGGAAAAGTAAAAATCAAACTGGAAGAAGGAATACAATCAGGGAAAATCCTAAGATTAAAAGGAAAAGGATTACCATCAGTAAATGTTTATGGAAAAGGAGATTTACTAGTACATATAAATGTATGGACCCCACAGAATTTACAAAAAGAAGAAAAAAAATTCTTTGAAAATTGTAAGAAATCAGATACTTTTACGCCAAAGCCAACAAGAAGTGATAAATCATTTTTTGATAGAGTTAGAGAAATGTTTGGATAGGAAATGATGTGCTAATTTGGTAATGTGAAAATGTATCAATTAATAAAGTAAAATGTTGTAATCCTGAACGAATGTGAGGGAAGTCGTTTTTGAACATTTTTCACAAACACAAAAAATCTAGTAACTAGTGGCTAGAAATTAATGCTTTAAAAATGAATAAAAACCTCCTTATAGCAGAAAATATTGTTAAACAATTTGGTGATTACACTGCCTTAAATCATGTAAATCTTGAAATTCCTGAGGGAAGTATTTTTGGACTCTTAGGGCCAAATGGGGCAGGAAAAACAACCTTCATGCGCATTATTAATCAAATAATAGCACATGATTCTGGCTCCCTGATTTTTGATGGTAATCTACTAAAAAGAGAAGATATTGTAAAAATTGGTTATCTTCCAGAAGAAAGAGGGCTTTACAAAAAAATGAAGGTAGGCGAACAAGCTCTTTATTTGTCAAAGCTAAAAGGAATGCCACATAATGAGGCGCTCGAAAAACTCAAATTTTGGTTTAAAAAATTGGATATTTTGGATTGGTGGAACAAGAAAGTGGAAGAACTTAGCAAAGGAATGGCACAGAAAATCCAGTTTGTTGTAACCGTAATCCATGAGCCAAAACTCCTTATTTTTGATGAACCATTTTCAGGTTTTGACCCTATAAATGCCGCCATTATCCGTAATGAAATTTTGGATTTAAGTAAAAAAGGAACAACAATTATACTCTCTACTCATAGAATGGAATCAGTAGAAGAAATTTGCAACAACATTGCTTTAATCGATAAAGGAGAATGTATTTTACAAGGGAACATTGAAAAAATAAAAAATGATTTTAGAAATAATTCCTTTTTAGTAGATATACAAACAGAAAATCTTTCCCTGCCAGAGAGTTTTGAAATCATCAGTAAAGTAGAGAAAGAATATCAAATTCTTATAAAGGATAACGCTTCTGCAAATGATTTACTAAAAGCACTTTTACCAAATGGAGAAATCATTTCCTTTAAAGAGAAAATTCCAACTATGGAAGAAATTTTTATAAAAACCATTAAAAATGAATAAAATCTGGCTCATCATAAAAAGAGAATATCTAGTAAGGGTACGGAAAAAATCTTTTATTATTATGACGATTTTAGGACCACTGCTAATGGCTGGAATTATTATTTTACCTACCTATTTGGCCATGCAAGGCCATGATGAAAGAATCATTGCTTTACATGAGAGGGATGATTTCTTTTCTTCAAAACTTATCGATTCTGATAACTTACATTTTGTAAAAATCCCTGATCAGGAGGTCAACAGTATAAAAGCAGATTTTTCATCTACCCCTTATTATGCCCTACTTGATATTAAGGATGCTGAAAATTTTACGCTTTACGCTAATCAGCAAGTAAGTTTGAGCGTGCAAAGTGAAATTGAGGGAAAATTATCTGATATTATCCAAAGGGAAAAACTAAAATTAGCAGGGATTGATTTACAAATAATGGAAGGCGTTACTACTGATATAGAAGTAGAAACCATTATAATTGGAGAAGAAGGGGAAACAACTGGAAATGCAGAAGTAAGTTTCGGAATCGGTTTTATGTGCGGTATCCTTATTTATATGTTTATATTCATGTATGGCACCATGGTAATGCGTGGGGTAATTGAAGAAAAAACAAGTAGAATTGTGGAGGTAATTATTTCTTCTGTAAAGCCATTTCAGCTGATGATGGGCAAAATTTTGGGAGTTGCAATGGTGGGGCTTACCCAATTTATGCTTTGGGTAATTCTTACCCTTATTATTTCTTCTTTTGCAGAAGTACTTTTCTTTGATACTGTTACAATAGCAACAGAAAATGCAAAAATAGGAAAAGAACAATCTGTTATAATATCAGAACTCTTAAAATCCTTGGCTGGAATAAATATCCCTCAACTTATTTTCTCCTTTGTATTTTATTTTTTAGGAGGATATCTTCTTTATAGTGCCCTTTTTGCAGCAGTGGGTTCGGCAGTAGATGCAGAGGCAGATACACAACAATTTATCTTGCCAATTACTATTCCTCTTATTATTTCTTTCATTTTGATGCAGCCCGTTATGGATAATCCGGATGGTACATTAGCTTATTGGGCATCACTTATTCCATTTACTTCTCCTATTATAATGATGGTTCGTTTACCATTTGGCGTTAGTACTTCTGAACTTGTTCTTTCCATGGTATTACTAGTAATAGGGTTTTTGGCAACCACTTTTATAGCTGGAAAAATATACCGCACTGGAATACTGATGTACGGAAAAAAAGCAAGCTATAAAGAACTATGGAAATGGATAACATATAGAGGTTAGAAACAAGATTAATTTGGTAATTTGCTGATGCAGTAAGCAGAAATCAGGAGCTAAAACCCATAACTAACAACCAAAACAACAGATGGGGGGAAAAGAAATGATGAGAGAAAATCCGTAAAAGCCACTATTTTTACTCTTTCTAACTCAAAATGTAAGCTTAAAGAAAGATAAAAATACACATCATAACATCTTGTTATTCAAAATCATAGCAACCATTTGAACAATTAAATGTTAAAAAGGTAGTTTCTTTTGTTGCTCATACTATTTGATAAGTTTATCTTTGCCCCGTATTAACCAAATAAATATTTAATTATGAAAAAGAATTTACGAAACATCTTGACGCTTGCGTTAGGATTTGTAACAGTTATTGCTACTGCCCAAAGTTGGGATGCTGACTCTAGAACAAGAGTTGACATGGGTGGCGATAATGATCAGTTTACAACTGAACAAAGAATCTCTCTTGGTGCAAGCTGGGGAGGAAATGGCTGGGGTATTAATGTTAGTGGTAATGCTAACTATGACCTTGGCGGAAATGCTATTAGCTTAGATTGGAATGAAGCTTATGCTACTACTGACCTTATGGGTTATGCTACTGTAGCTATTGGTCGTCAAGCTCTTGAGTATGGAAACGGACAGTTAATCGGTGCAAACGATTGGGCTGCTAACCCTAACACAAGAGATGGTGGTGTTTTTACTATCGCTAACGACATGATGGACCTTGATTTCGGTATTTACAATAATAATAGCGGTGCTTTGAATGAGGAAACTCAAAGTGATTATTTTGTAAATGCATCTAAATCAGATGGTGATTGGAGTGTTAACTTAACTTACATTAGTAATACTGATGAAACTAATGCATTAGGATTAGATTTCGGTTATGCTATGATGGGTGGAGACCTTGATTTAGCTGTAAGTTATAACACAGCTACTGATAGTATTGATATGGACTTTATGTCTTTAGGTGCTACTTACAATGTAAATGACAACATTTCTATTTCTGGTACAAGAACTACTTATGGAGATAATGGTTTCTCTTGGGGAGGTTCTAATTATGGTGATGGAGCTGCTTCTTGGGGAACTCATGGTAATATGGGTTATTTAGGTGCTAATGATGAAGATTTATCTTTAGGTCTTACTTACGGAAGTGGTGACTTTACATTAGGTATTGCAATGCATAAAGTAACTAATGCAAATGATGATACTTATGAAAGAAATGTTACTGAAGCTAACCTTAACTATACTATGAGCGATAACGCTAATGTAGGTATCAGATATGCTACTGATAATAATGGTACTGCAGATGACACAAAATACATGTGGTTAACTTTATCTGTTACTCCGTAATTAGATAAAAACACAAAATATAAAAGAGCCCCTTGGGGCTCTTTTTTTTTTGCATTTTATCTAGTAATAATTCTTATTTAGGAAATTAGGACTAACAAATAGCTGTTAATAACTGCAAATGGTATTTTAAGAATATAGGGCAAACATTTCTATCTTGCAAACATTATTAATCATTTAAAAAAATAAAAAAATGAAAAAAGTATTATTAACAGCAGTATTAGCAATGGGAACATTGTTTGTTTCTGCACAGGATTTCTTAGTTACTACATCTATTGAAAAAGATGCCAATGATGAGTACAGCATGGAAAGTTTTACCAATAACCTAGGTTTCGGTTACATGGTAAACGAAAAGTTTATGGCAGGTATCACAATGCAAGATGCAACTTCTGATGCTGTAGCTGATTCAGCAGGTGTAATTACTGAGTCAATTGCTTCTGAGATGCAATTATTTGGTCGTTACTACCACTCAGAAAACTTATTCGCACAACTTACAACTCCATGGGGCAGTGATGTAGAAGGTGTTTCTGCAACTGACTTAATGCGTTTAGGTGTTGGTTATTCTGTAAGTGTATGGAATGACTTAAATGTTGAGGCAAATTACTCAATGTTACTTAGTGCAGATGCTAATGAAGATAGAAAAGGGGCATTCAACTTTGGATTATCTTATAAGTTCTAAGAAATTAAATTCTTAGATAATAAAAAAGCCAGCTTTTAGCTGGCTTTTTTTATTGTCATAGCACATCTTGTTACAAGATGTGCTATCTTATCAAGTAGATTACTTCACATTCGTTTGTAATGACACACTATTTTTTGTCATTAGTCAATTATGATTTTCTTCTCCACAACTCCATTATCATATATGTAGAATAGGGTTTTGTTAAATTGCTTTGGGTTTTTCACCTCTCTTCCTAAAACATCTACAATTTTTATTAATATTTTTTCTGTAGTATTTATCTCATTAAGAGTAGAAATTACAGTTGCCGAGATATTAATATTATCTAAAAATAAATTGTTCTCATAATCGTTTATATTTCTGAATTTGAGCATAAAATCATCTTCAACAGTATAATTATCCAAATTAATTATTTCCGAATTCCAATCGTTATTGCTTGAAGGAGTCCATGCAGCAGCAGTAAAAACAGGAGTAGTAGTAACTAAATTTAAACCAGATTTTTCCCATATTTTTTGCCATGTGCTTCCGCAATCAGCAGAAACCAGAATTTGCAAAGTATCCGAATAATTAGGGCTTGCAGTTGGGTCAGTCCAAAGAGCATAAGCATAGTCAAATGATAAATTAATATTATTTAAAGAAGTCAAATCCATAGGAGATAGAATCAGATCATCTACTTCTCCATTGGCTGAATAATCGGCATTATTAATGTAAATAGAAGAACTACTATTAAAGCCAGCAGTAGAAGTTATTTCCCAAGTTTTATCATTATCCGAATTATTAATACTCCAATTAGTTGGTATTGTAGCACTCTGAAAATCTTCTGTAATTGGAGGGCTAATTGGAGCACAAGGTGGTGGTGGCGGAGCACTGCCACAAAGGTTATGATTAAGTAAATTTTGTCTTGACTGATTAATGGCAGCTATCATTCTTGTTTTTTGTCCTTGAGTGAACATATTCATACAAGCATCATTAGTGTAGTCCATATAGTTCATGAACATATCTCCATCAGTATTTGTGGTATTACAAGAACTTGCATTATGAGGAAAAGCCGGACAACCATAATTTTCTTCCTCTTGAGTTGGAGTGTCATTTACATTATCGTTTCCGCAATTTCCAAATCCTCCTCCCCATAAATGTTCTAAATTGAGCCAATGCCCAACTTCATGTGTGGCAGTCCTTCCTTTGTTATAAGGATTTTGCACTGTTCCAATAGTTCCAAAATAACTATATCCAATTACCACACCATCATTTTGGCCAATACCTCCAAAAGGAGGGGTAGCATATCCCAATAGCCCGCTTCCTAAATTACATACCCAAATATTCAGATAATCGGCATTAGGCCAAGCATCTTTCCCTCCATTTGCAGCATCTTTTACAGGGTCTCCTTGCATAGAAAAAGAAGAGCTTGTTGTTTGTGTTCTAGTAATTCCGTTTGTGCTATTTCCATTAGGGTCAGTGCTTGCCAAACAAAACTCTATTTCGCAATCGGCCGCAACTGATGTCCACACAGTTGGAGTCATTATAGCATCCACATTTGTTCTTCTAAAATCATTATTCAGCACATCAATTTGAGATTGCACCTGTGCATCAGAAATGTTTTGTTGAGGGGAGTTGTACACTACATGTACTACTACAGGAATAGTTATTATTACTTTTTGCTGATGATTAGGATTCTCGCCTATCCACCTTAGAATATCTTTCTCTAACTTTAATCTTTCAGCTCTAATTTCAGGATTAATTTGTTCAATTTGCTGCTGATACTCTGTTGTTCCGCATCTGTTTTGTGAAAATAATGTTGTGGTAAATAGGATTAAACTACTTAATAGGATTAATTTTTTCATCTTATTTGTTTTTTTAGCAAAAATAAATAAAAGAAAATCATTAAAATAATTATTAAAATAAAATCTTACTCATTCAAAAAAACAATTGATTTATGTTTGTTAGAATGGTTTTGTTTTTATAGATTTGCAGCCCATTTTGAAAATAAAAAATAATGTACGCAATAGTTGAAATAGCAGGACAGCAGTTTAAGGTAGAAAAAGATCAACAAATTTTTGTTCACCGATTGGACTCAAAGGAAGGAGAAAAAGTAATATTTGACAATGTCCTTTTAATCGATAATGATGAAAAAGTAATGGTTGGCGCTCCTAATGTAAGCGGTGCAAGAGTTACTGCTAAAGTTTTAGAACACCTAAAAGGAGATAAAGTAATTGTATTTAAAAAGAAAAGAAGAAAGGGTTATAGAGTAAAAAATGGCCACAGACAATATCTTTCCAAAATTGAAATACAAAAGATAGACGAAAAAACAACTACAAAAAAAGCAGTAGAAAAGAAAGCAGCAAAGCCAAAAGCAGCTGTTAAAAAAACCACTGCAAAAAAAGTAACAAAGAAAACAGCAGCTAAAAAAACAACTGCAAAGAAAACGACAAAGAAAACAGCAGCTAAAAAAACAACTAAAAAAGCGGAATAAATAAATTTAAACTTATAAGTTATGGCACATAAGAAAGGAGCTGGTAGTAGTAAAAACGGAAGAGAGTCGCAAAGTAAACGGCTTGGAGTGAAAATATTTGGTGGGCAAGCAATTATTGCTGGAAACATTATAGTTCGCCAAAGAGGAACTGTTCATAACCCTGGAGAAAATGTAGGAATGGGAAAAGACCATACCCTTTTTGCGCTTTTGGATGGTAAAGTGAAATTTACAAAAAAAAGAAATAATAGGTCCTATGTATCGGTAGTGCCGAATTAGGAGTTTTATTAATAAAAACAGATATGAAAGAACTCTTGATTTTATCAAGAGTTTTTTTATGTAAATTTGTGTCCTTTAAAAATAATTTAAAGCATGTTACATATTCCTTATATTCGAGAGCATAAAAATGAAATTGTTCAACTACTTCAAATTAAAAATTTTGATGCAGCTACAATTTTAGATGAACTTCTAATAAAAGATGATAGTAGAAAAAATACCCAAAAAGATTTGGATAATTTACTATCGAAAGTTAATCAGTTTTCAAAACAAATTGGAGAGCTTTATAAAAGTGGAGAAGTACAAAAAGCAAATGATTTGAAAGAAGAATGTGCCGCAATAAAACAAGAGAGTAAAGTTTTACAAGGAAAATATGCTAGCTTAGAAAAAGATATTCAGGATATACTGGTTCAAATTCCCAATGTGCCACACCCATCTGTACCAAAAGGAAGTTGTGATAAGGATAATAAATTGCTAAAAGAATCAGGAAAAAAACCAAAATTAATGGCAAATGCAAAACCGCATTGGCAACTCACCACTGATTATAATTTAATTGATTTTGAATTGGGAAATAAAATTACTGGTGCAGGATTTCCTGTTTATAAAGGAAAAGGAGCACGATTGCAAAGGGCACTTATTTCTTATTTTTTAGATAAAAACACAAATGCAGGATATACAGAATACTTGCCGCCTCATTTAGTGAATGAAGCATCCGCTTTTGGAACTGGGCAACTTCCTGATAAAGAAGGGCAAATGTACCATGTAACGGAAGATAATTTATATTTAATCCCAACAGCTGAAGTACCAGTAACTAACTTTTTCAGAGATGTAATTGTGAAGGATTTTCCAATAAAATGCACTGCTTATACCCCTTGCTTTAGAAGGGAAGCTGGCTCTTATGGCAAAGATGTGAGAGGGCTTAATCGTTTGCATCAATTTGATAAAGTAGAGATTGTACAGATTCAACATCCTGAAAAATCCTATGAAACTTTGGACAATATGGTAAATCATGTAGCATCTATTTTAGATGAATTGGAGTTACCTTATAGAATTCTAAAACTCTGTGGTGGTGATTTGAGTTTTACTTCTGCTCTAACTTTTGATTTTGAGGTATATTCTGCTGGACAAGATAAATGGTTGGAAGTAAGTTCAGTATCCAATTTTGAGAGCTATCAAGCCAATCGGTTAAAATTAAGGTATAAAGATAAAAACGGCAAAACCAAGTTTTGTCATACACTAAATGGAAGTGCTTTAGCACTACCCAGAATTTTTGCCGCTTTAATTGAGAATAATCAAACAGAAAAAGGTATAGAAATTCCAAAGGTTTTACAAAAATATACGGGATTTGAAATAATTGAGTAATGAAAAAACTCTTGCTTTTATGCATGTTAGTAACCTCTGTTGTTTTTGCACAAAACAATCAATCACAACTTGCTTATCAGTATTATCAAAATGGAGAGTACGATAAAGCAATTTTGCTTTATAAGGAGTTAAATAAAAAAAACATTTCAACTGCTTATTATTCACCATATATTTCTTGCCTTATTAGTAATGAAAATTATAAGGAAGCTGAAAAAATAGCTTCCAAAATGGTAAAGAAATACCCTAAAAGTTTGAACTATAAAGTAGATTTTGGCTTTCTGCAAAAAAAGAATGGAAAAAGCAAAAAAGCAAAAAAAACTTATCAATCTGCCATTGATATTTTAAGTAAGCAAACAAGCCAAGCTATTAGTTTAGGAAATGCTTTTATTATGCGAAAGGAGTATGTTTGGGCAGAAAAAACTTATCTAAAAGCACAAGAATTAAATCCTAGCTATCCTTTCCAGATGCAAATGGCTAATGTTTATAAGCAAATGGGTGATACAGAGAAAATGATTGAAAGCTATTTATTACTAATCGCCTCTTTCCCTAATCAGAAACAAAGTGTAAAAAACAATTTGCAAATTTTTCTAAACAATGATGGTATCGAGAGTACAAAAAACTATAATACCCTAAAGAAACAGCTACTAAAATTTGTACAAAAAGAAAAATCTGGAACAGATTTTTCCGATATGCTTATTTGGCTTTTTATGCAAAACCATCAGTTTGAGTTGGCTTTTTTACAAGCAAAAGCCATTGACAAACGAATGAAGGAGGAAGGAGAAAGAATCTTTGATTTGGCAGATATTTTCCTAGATAATTCCTATTATAATTTGGCTATTGATGCTTTTGATTACATTATTAAAAAAGGAAAGGAAAACACTTTTTATATTGATGCACACATCAATAAATTATTTGCCTACAATCAAATGATAGAAAAAGATAGAAATACAAAAGATAAAGAAGAGCTTAATCAACTTTATTTGGATATAATTGCTAAACTAGGAAAAAACCGAAATACCATTTTATTGCTTTCCAACTATGCACATTTTAAGGCATTTTATCAGCATAATTTATTAGAAGCAGCTGAAATTTTAGATCAAGCAATGCTTATTCCGTATTTGAATAAATCGGATTTGGCAGAGTGTAAATTAGAGTATGCCGATATTATGCTTCTTAGTGGAAAAGTATGGACTTCCATTTTGTATTATTCCCAAGTAGAAAAAAGTTTTAAGGAAAATCTTTTAGGACATGAAGCAAAATTAAGGCGTGCAAAAATCGCATATTTTCAAGGAGATTTTGAGTGGGCACAAGCACAATTGGATGTGTTAAAAGCATCCACTTCCAAACTAATTGCTAATGATGCCATGAAATTATCTTTACTAATTACTGATAACTTAGGTTTGGACACATCAGAAGTTCCAATGCAAACTTATGCAAGAGCCGAATTGCTTTTTTTTCAAAACAAATTCTCAGAAAGCATTATTACGCTTGATAGTATTTTAAATATTTATAAAGGACATAGTTTGACGGATGAAATCTTGTTTAAAAAATCTGAAATTTATCTAAAAAATGAAGAAATTGAAAAAGCTATAGCAATGCTTGAAAAAATAGAAACGGAATTTTTTTATGATATTCTGGCGGATGATGCTATTTTTACTTTGGCAGAAATTTATCAGAAAAAAATAAAAGATAAGGAGAAGGCAAAAGCACTTTACGAAAAAATATTATTAGAATATAAAGGGAGTATTTACTCTTCTTTGGCAAGAAAGAGGTTCAGAAAATTAAGGGGCGATAATTTGGAAGAAAAACAAACTTTATGATTATTTATAATGTAACTCTTAGCATTGATAAGGAGTTTGAAAAACAGTGGCTCGATTGGATGAAAACCACTCATATTCCAGATATAATGAAAACAGGATTGTTCTTAGATTGCAAGATTAGTAGAGTACTAGCAGAAGAAGCTGGAGGGCATACTTATGCTATTGCTTATACTCTTAAAAATATGCATGATT
The DNA here is from genome assembly GCA_014381465.1 of Flavobacteriales bacterium. GTDB lineage: Bacteria > Bacteroidota > Bacteroidia > Flavobacteriales > BACL11 > DUAL01. Next base: position 26,584 of record JACNLP010000018.1, read on the forward strand.
ACGAAAAATACCAAAAGGAGTTTGCAGCTAAATTGCAAGCAGAACACAGTAAAAAGTTTGCTGGGAAATTTGCTGCCTTTCGCACCCTTTTAGAAGTAGTTTACAGTTATGAATAAGGTAAGGGCAAAAAAATATTTGGGGCAACATTTCTTAAATGATGAAGTAATTGCAAAAGCCATAACTGATTTATTAAGTGAGGACCAAAAAAAAGTGGTGGAAGTTGGTCCTGGAATGGGGGTGCTTACAAAGTTTCTTATCCTAAAAAATATAGATTTAAAATTAGCAGAAATTGACAAAGAATCTATTTTGTATCTAATGCTTCATTATCCGCAATTAGAAAAAAATATTTTGGAGGCCGATTTTTTACGACTCAATTTGAAAGAAACTTTTGGTAATAATTTTTCGCTAATAGGAAACTTCCCCTACAATATTTCTTCTCAAATACTTTTTTCAGTTTTCGAAAACAAAGATATTATTCCAGAAGTTGTGGGCATGTTTCAGAAAGAAGTAGCCGAAAGAATTGTAGCCAAAAAAGGAAAAAAAAGAGGAATATTGAGTGTGCTGTTGCAAGCCTATTACGATATTGAATACTGTTTTACGGTAGATGAAAATGTTTTCACGCCACCTCCAAAAGTAAAATCAGCCGTGATAAAGCTTAGAAGAAACAAGGTAAAACAACTGCCATGTGACGAAAAAATGTTTAAGCAAATTGTAAAAGCCGGATTTAATCAGAAGCGTAAAACTTTGCGAAATGCTTTAAAATCCTTTTCTTTGGAAAGTGAATTAGCACATACCGATTTACTCCAAAAAAGAGCAGAAGAATTATCGGTAGAGGATTTTATAATTATCACAAAAATATGTCAGAACAAAGAGAAATAACAGCCCAACTTATAGAAGAAATAAGTCAGCAAATTGGCAGTGAGGATACTGCAAAATTGCATGATTTGATAGACGATTTTCATGTGGCTGATATTGCTGAAATTCTTGATGAACTATCCTTAAAGGACGCACAATTTTTATATCAATTTATTGCAGAGGAAAAATCAGCAGAAATTCTTGTAGAACTGGATGATGATTTGCGGGAGGATTTACTTGCCGATTTAACGGCAAAAGAAATTGCACAAGAGGTAATTGATAATTTAGAAACGGATGATGCAGCAGATGTAATTGGCGAACTTTCAGAAAAAAAACAAGAGGAAGTTTTATCCCTTATTGAAGATAAGGAACATGCAAGTGATATTTCTGATTTGCTTTCCTATCCAGAAGATTCAGCAGGTGGATTAATGGCAAAGGAACTTATCAAAGTAAACGAAAATTGGAATATTTTGCAGTGCCTTAGAGAAATGCGCAAACAAGCTGAGCATGTAAAACAAGTGCATACTATTTATGTGGTGGATAATAGTGATGTTTTGCTTGGTTCTATGTCGCTTAGAAGATTACTGCTGGCAGAAACCAATACTCCAATAAAAGAAATTATTAATAACGAAATTATTTCGGTAAAAGCAACTGAAGATGATCAGGATGTTGCTAACATTATGAATAAATACGATTTGATTGTATTGCCGGTAGTGGATGATACAAACAAATTAATTGGAAGAATTACCATTGATGATGTGATGGATGTAGTAAAAGAGGAAGCAGAAAAAGATTACCAAATGGCTTCTGGTATTTCGGAAGATGTAGAAGCAAGTGATAGTGTTTGGGCACTTACAAGAGCACGATTACCCTGGCTTTTAATTGGGATGATTGGCGGTTTGCTTGGAGCAAAAGTTATAGGAGTTTTTGATATTAGAGAGAATTTTGAATTGGCATTTTTTATACCACTAATTGCCGCAATGGGCGGAAATGTGGGCGTACAGTCGGCTGCAATTGTTGTACAAGGATTGGCAAATGATTCGTTAAAAATGGATAATATTTTTCAGAAATTAGTAAAGGAACTAGGGGTTGGGCTTTTGAACGGAATAATTTGCTCTCTTATTATTTTAGGTGCTGCCTTTGCTTTGGGCTATGGTATGGCACTTAGTTTAACGGTAAGTATTTCTCTTTTGGCGGTAATTGTTTTTGCTGCACTTTTTGGCACTTTTGTTCCTCTTGCCTTAGAAAAATACGAGATTGATCCAGCTTTGGCAACAGGACCATTTATTACCACAGTAAATGATGTGCTTGGATTGTTTATTTATTTTTGGATAGGACAACTACTGATGAGCTAATTTGATAATATACGGATTTAATAATAACCAAAAACCAATAACTAGCAACTAATAACTATTTAAATTGAGAATTCTTTTTATTGATACCGTACATCCTTTTTTAAAAGATACCTTAGAAAAACAAAACCATATTTGTGATACAGCTTATGATAAAACAAGAGGTGAAATTTTATCCATTATATCTGATTATGAAGGAATTGTTTTGCGTTCACGCATCAGTATTGATGCGGATTTTTTAAGTCAATGTCATAATTTAAAATTCATTGCAAGAGCTGGAAGTGGAATGGAAAACATAGACATAATTTCGGCAGAAAAAAGAAATATAAAATGTTTTAATGCAGGTGAAGGTAACCGGCAAGCAGTAGCAGAACATGCACTTGGAATGCTACTTTCCCTTTTTAATAATTTAAATAAATCAGACAAAGAAGTTAGAAATGGAGTTTGGGAAAGGGAAGGCAATAGAGGAATTGAGCTTGCTGGAAAAACCATTGGGATTATTGGCTATGGGAATAATGGCTCTGCTTTTGCTGAGGTTTTAAGTGGCTTTGGTGTGCAGATTTTGGCTTATGATAAATATCTTGAAAAACACAAATATCAAGCAAGTATGCAATCTATTTTTCAGCAAGCTGATATTGTAAGTTTGCATATTCCATTAACGGCTGAAACTACTTATTTGGTGGATGAAAATTACTTTAAACAATTTAAAAAACCAATTTACGTGATAAATACTGCAAGAGGAAAATGTGTGCAAACTAAGGACTTGGTTGCTGCCATGAAAGAAGGGAAAATTGAAGGTGCTTGTTTAGATGTTTTGGAATATGAGAAATCATCCTTTGAGGACTTAACAGCAAAAAAAAACACAAAAGAAATACAATACCTAATGGATTCAGAAAAAACAATTTTAAGCCCACATATTGCTGGATGGACTAAGCAGAGTAAACTAAAAATTACTGAAGTTTTATTGGAAAAAATTAAGGGATTACTTAAGTAAATATGGTTATTCTTACACTTATTCTAAAATTATACTATTATTCCCTTACTAAAGGGATTTGCTACATTATTTAGATTATTACATTAAACCTTTATCTTTGCAAAGTGAAAGGAACAATAATAAAAACCACTGGAAAACGCTATACAGTAAAAACTGCAGATGGTGCAATTATTCAATCTCGTTTAAAAGGAAAATTTAGAATAGCTGGCATTAAAAGTACTAATCCTATTGTGGTAGGAGATAAAGTGGAGATAGAGCAGGAATCTGAATTATGGATGATTGTGAAATTGTGCAAAAGAAAAAATCATATTCTGAGAAAATCGGTAAATCTATCAAAGCAAACTCATGTTATTGCAGCCAATATTGATCAAGCAATTTTGATTGTTACTCTAGAGAATCCTATTACAACTACTAGCTTTATTGATAGGTTTTTGGTAGCTGCACAATCTTACGGTATAGAGGTTCTTATCATTTTTAATAAGCAAGATATTTATAATAGGCAAAAGATGCAAGAACAAAAACAATTGCATGAAATCTATAAGAAAGTTGGTTATAATTGCATTTCCATTTCTGTTTTACAAGATGATTTGAAGGATATAATTGCTGCTATGAGAAATAAAGTGAGTGTAATTGCTGGGCATTCGGGAGTTGGAAAATCTACTCTTATTAACAAATTACAACCCAACTTGAATATTAACACTAAAGAAATTTCGGATACTCATGGGCAAGGACAGCATACCACTACATTTTCTGAACTTTATGAATTAGATTTTGGTGGCTCAATAATAGACACTCCTGGTATTAGAGGGCTTGGTTTGGTTGAGATAAAAAAACAAGAGTTAGGAGATTATTTTTGTGAGTTCTTACAAAGTAAAAAGAAATGTAAATTTCATAATTGCATACATTTAAACGAGCCAGATTGTGCTGTGAAATTAGAATTAGAGAAAGGAGAGATTGCTAAAAGTAGATATGAAAGTTATTTAGGAATGTTGGAAGAAGACGAAAAGAATTATAGGACAAACGATTATTAATTTAGAGGAGATTCTAAAATTCTGCAATCTAAAAAATAATTTAAAGCATAAAAAAGCCCACCAAATTGGTGGGCTTTTTGTTTTCTGTCATTCTGAATTTAATTCAGAATCTGAGAAATATAAAATAGATTCCGTATTAAGTACGGAATGACTAAATTTTAAAAACCTAAAGTTAGTCCTAAAAGATAATTTCTTGTAGCTTGAGGGTAGTATCCGGCCATATTGTATCCTCTTTCACTATCTGCATTTACATAATGATTATCTAATGGGCTAGTTCCTGGAAAAGGGTCATCATTAATAAATCGGTAAACCCATGCATTATTTACATATTCATTATTAAGTAAGTTGTTTACTTGCAAACTAACCTTTGCAGTTTTGAAAATGTTACTTTTCCACTCATATGTTAATCTCAAATGATTGACTAAGTAGTCGTTTAGCATTCTGTCTTCTGATGAAGTATTGTCAATAAACTGTTCGCCAACATACTTGCTGATGAAATCAACACTTGTGTTTTTGTCCAATTTATAGTTTAATTGTGAAGTCCAAATTACATTAGGAGAAAAAGCAATATCAGTATTTTCATGAGTAACCTCATCAACTCCCCAAGTATCCCAGTTGTCAACATGTTCAACAAAAGGAGTGACAATTTTGTTTTCACTTAAAGTCATGTTTGCTGCCCAAGTAAAGTTGTTCGTTAGCTTATAAGTTCCTTCAATCTCAATTCCTTTTCGGAATGATTCAGCAACATTTACATGTGTTCTTTCACCAACATCATTCATTTTACCTGTCATTACCAATTGGTTTTCATAGTTCATAAAATAAAGGTTTGCGCCAAAAGTCATTTTATCTCCTGTTTGCTTGTATCCAATTTCAGTGTCGTAAAGTGTTTCGTGTGTTGGGCGAGAATCAGGAGTACTTTCTGTATAATCACTTCTGTTTGGCTCTTTATTAGCTACACCAAATGAAGCATATAGTACTTGATTATCATTAAGAGTATGGTGTAAACCAAATTTAGGATTAAAGAATTCAAGATTTATTTCTTGTTCAGCAGAGTTTCCATTAGCATCTAGTCCTTCAAAAATATAGTCAATTCTTCTTCTTTGTAAATCTAAATAAAGGTTAGTGGCATCAGAATATTTATAGTTTGCTTTTGCATAGAAATTATTGTCTGACTTTTCAGCTTTATTCCAGTAGTATTGGTGGTTAAAATCAGCATTACTAGCGTATTGTGCCCAGATTACATTTCCGTAATGTTGCCCAGAATAACGGCTACTAGCTCCTCCAAAAATAAGATCTAAATCTCCCATTTTATGGTTAAGCGAGTAAGTAAATCCGCCAAAATCATTGTTTAACCATTTTCTTCTGATAAGGTTAGAAGTTGTAATTGTATCGTTTCCAATAATTACATCATCCAATCCGTAAAATGATAAGGAATTTTGTCCCCAAACATAGTCGCCATTATATAATACAGAGTTGTATTCAGTTCCAACATATTGCTCGTAATATCCTTCACCATGCGTGTAGTGCCCTGCAATGTTAAAGTTTGTAACATCACTTAATTGCCTGCTGTAATGTAGTTGATAATGCGTTTGCCCGTAATTATCCACTTCATTGTCATAGTTATAAGGATTGTAAGTTCGGTTAGAATCTAAATAATTTGAAGGTGTTCCGTACCAAGCTTGGTAGGTTCTTTCTTTTCCTGAAAATACAATTCCTTTTAGTACTGAATTATCTCCAAAGTAAGTTCCTTGTAAGTACAATGATTTTAAATCAGAAGATGCTCTATCCATATATCCATCAGATGAAATTTTGGATAAACGCCCATCAAAAGCAAATTTACCATTCAATAGCCCTGTTCCGAACTCTACATTGTTTTTAAGAGTTGCAAAACTTCCCATGGAGTTATTTGTAGTGAAGTAAGCATCTTTTCTTAATCCGTCTGTTTTTAAGTTAACAGATGCCCCAAAAGCAGCAGCACCATTTGTTGAAGTCCCAACTCCTCTTTGAATTTGAATGTTTTCTACAGAAGAAGTAAAATCAGGCATATTTACCCACCAAACTCCTTGGCTTTCTGAATCATTCAATGGAATGCCGTTTACGGTTACATTTATTCTTGTTGGATCCGAGCCCCTAACACGAAAACCTGTGTAACCTACTCCAGCTCCAGCATCAGAAGTAGTAACTACTGAGGGAGTTAATGAAATTAAGTAAGGTAAGTCTTGTCCAAGATTTCCTTTTTCAATTTCAGCTTTACTAATATTGGTAAATGCAACTGGTGTTTTTTCTCCAGCTCTTAGCGCATTTACATTTACTTCAACTAACACTTTTTTTAGTGTAATAGTGTCGGTTGGCTGCCCGGCAAAACCAATAAATGGTAGAGCAAGCAGTACAGCAATGCAGTTTTTTTTGTTAAACATTTTTTTAATTTTTAGTTAACATTACACACATAAAGGGGTTAATGCATGTTTATTTAATGTTGACTCATTTCCCTAAAATGAATTACCACCTCAGGTTCAATGGGTATAATCTCAGCCTTTCGGCACCCCTTTTAAGATGTGGCAAAGATAATTGATTAATTCGATAATGTAACAATTGAAAAAAATATATATTTGTGCTGTGCAAAACTTTAATACAATATTAAGTAAGGTAATAAAACAATTCTCATTTTTGCAATACGCAATACGCAATACGCAATACGCAATACGCAAGTAATATTAGTTTTTCTTTTTAGTTCCTCCTCATCTTATTCTCAGGATTTAATTGTAGATTTAAATGGAAATGAATCTCAAGTTGAAATAATTAGCATTAGTTTTGATAAGATTAAGTACAAAAAATTAAACAATCTAAACGGACCTACATACTCTAAAAACAAGTCAAGATTATTGCTTTACCAAGAAGAAGGGAAAAAAAAGATAATTTGTAAAGATTACTTAACTAACCCTAAACCAACTCAAAATAACATTGTTCCTGTAAGTTTAAGGGAGCAGAATATAGGTTCTAATTTTGCAATAAGTTCATCAGAAAAGGAATATTTCTCAGCAATCTCTAAATCAACTATTATTGCTGGAACAGTTCATAATGAAAGGATTGATAGAATTACAGAAAAACTAATTTCCGAGTATGTTAATTTTTGCAATAAATATGGATTTTCTGGTAGAATAGAGGGTATGAATTTTCAAGTTAATATCTTGAATCTTGATGAGTGGAATGCATTATGTTATGCTGGAGGGCAAATATTTGTTAATTTAGGATTAATAAACGAATCAGCAAATGATGATGAGATTGCTGCTGTAATTGCACATGAAATTGCACACGCGATTTCTTGGCATACGTCTGAGAAAATATATGAGCAATATTTGGATTATTTATATCTAAATAATGCTGTAACTACAGCTTATCAATATGGAGGGACTTATTTTGGGGATAAAGTGAATAGCTTTATGTCAAACAGATTTGTATATGATTTTCTCTATCCTTTTAGTAGAGATGCGGAGACTGAAGCAGATTTGATTGGAGTTGTTATGATGGCACGAGCTGGATATAATCCATATAGTGCAATTGATGTTTGGATTGACAAACCTAGTAGGAATGAATATTATAGTACACATCCTTCTCCAGAAACCAGAGTAAATGATATATCAAATTTTATAAAGTCATTTGAATTTAAAGTATTAACTAAATATTATTAAAAATGAAGAAGATCTTATTACTACTACTAATGATTGTGTCAGTAAACACATTCGCACAAGATGAATTAATTTATAGAGATGGAGATACTTATGAAGTTAAGGTGATTGAAATCACAGATACAGAAGTGAAGTATAGAAAATGGAATAATTTGAATGGACCTATTTATACTGAATCTCAGTCAGAATTATTTATGCTAATTTTTGAGAATGGTGAGAAAGAAGTTTTTGAAAATGAAAATAAATCACGAAATAAAAGTAAAATTTCTACAAATGCTTTTGGTGGAGATTTTTTTAGTAGTGGCGAGTATGGAAGAAGAATGACTTCAATTAGTCCATTGCATTTAATAGGTGGTGGATTAACTACTTATCATGAGATATTTAATCAAAGGAAAACTAAAAGAAGTATAAGAATTCCTTTAATGATTTCCTTAGTTTCAGTAGATCATGATTTATATGATTATTACTATATGACAGGAGTGGATCATAAATACTACCCTACTAAACATGCAGGTAAAATAAAGGGGTATATTGGAAATTCTTTTATGGTTGGTGTAATTGTTGATGAATATATTTACTATGGTAGTAAGCGGAAAGAAACTTGGGAAATAATTAATGAAAAATTTATTGCAGGGGTTAATTTTCATTTCACACCAAAAGTAGCGCTTGCTCTAGAAGGTGGAGTTGGTATAGGAATTGTCGGAGAAAAGTTTTATACGCCCTTTCATATAAATTTGAACTTAGGTTTCAGATATTAACTTCTGCATTATCCTAGTTGCTTCCTGAACCCTCTCATCTCCCTTCACGACAAAATAAGTGTGTCCCAAATTTTCTAATTCTTGCTTGTATATTTCAAAAAGTTCAACCCTGTCATTCGGATTTTCTCTTTGTGGGTGGGCTTCCCAAGGAATGTCTGGTTTGCATAAAAGGTAAATTCGCTTTTCTAATTTTTGTTTCTCTATTTGTTCCAAAATCCATTTATTGCTATTACTCGCCTACAGTTATAATAAGTATTATGAACTTGACACCAAAGCAATGATTGAATTAAAAAAGAATCGTTTCTTACTTAAAGTTTCTCGAATTTGTGCTTACAATCGTGAAAATATTCTCATCTTACTCATCTAGTAATTTGGATTTGTTTCTAAAAATGCTTTTTATGTAACGCAAAATTGTATATTTGTTGCTTAATAAAAAGAGCATTATGAATACTTTAAGAGAAAAACACAATCTTTATATCAATAAAATTCAAACTGATTTTGTTAGAGATTACATCAATCATTTTCCTTGGGATGAGCAGCTAATTGGTATAAGAGGATCAAGAGGAGTAGGGAAAACTACTCTTTTGTTTCAGTATATAAAATCAACTTATGGTTTGTCGGAAAAAGCACTTTATATATCCTTAGATGATTTGTACTTTATTGAAAATACCCTTAGTGATTTTGCAGCTTCATTTGTGCAAAAAGGAGGTGAACATTTGTTTATAGATGAGGTGCATAAATATGAGAATTGGGCTATTGAAATAAAAAATATTTATGACCAATATGATGAATTAAAAGTAGTTTTTACTGGCTCATCATTATTGGAAATATTAAACTCAAAAGCCGACTTAAGCAGAAGAGCATTAGTTTTTGAAATGCAGGGATTGTCATTCCGAGAATTTTTAGCATTAAAATACGATAAACTATTTAAATCTTATGATTTAGAGCAGCTACTAGAAGAGTCTCAGAGTATTAGTGCATTAATTAATTCAGAAATAAAACCATTACAATATTTTACTGAGTATCTGAAATCAGGTTATTACCCCTTTTTTAAAAAGGAAAATGAATTTTATTATCAAAGATTAAGGGAAGTTGTTAGTTTAATTATAGAAATTGAATTACCTACTCAAAGGAAAATTGCAGTTTCAAAAATTAAAAAAGTGAAGCAATTGCTTTTTATCATTGCGCAATCAGTACCTTTTAAGCCAAATATTAAAAAATTATCCGAAAGAATTGGAATTACTAGAAACACGCTTGTGGAATATCTTAATAGTTTAACGGATGCAAATTTAATACAGGATTTGAATAAAGATACTTTTGGAATAAGTCTGTTGCAAAAGCCAGATAAAATTTATTTAGAAAACACTAATCTTTCTTATGCGCTTTCATTGGATGTCCCCAATAAAGGGAACATTAGAGAGACTTTTTTTTACAATCAATTGAAGAAAAATAATTCGCTTACATACCCAGAAAAAGGTGATTTTTTAGTTAATAATAAATATTTATTTGAGGTTGGTGGTAGGAGTAAAACAGCCAAGCAAATATCAGGGGTTAAAAATTCGTATTTAGCCTTAGATGATATAGAGTTTTCAGATGGAAAAAAGATCCCTTTATGGCTTTTTGGATTTCTATATTAGATTTAAGATTTCTGAAATACTTTTCTCAACTCTACTCTCTCCCTCTACAACAAAATAAGTGTGCCCTAAATTTTCTAACTCTTGCTTGTGTATTTCAAAAAGTTCCTCCCTGTCGTTTGGATTTTCTCTTTGTGGGTCTGCTTCCCAAGGAATATCTGGTTTACATAAAAGGTAAATTCGCTTTTCTGATTTTTGTTTTTCTATTTGCTCAATAATCCATTTATCGCAATTACCGTATTTGTAATTACTCCAAATTTTAATGGTGATAAGGTCAGTATCGTGTAGGGATAGTTTGTGGTTTGTGGTTTGTGGTTTGTGGTTTCCACCTTCTGACTCCTGTATTCTGTATTCTGACTTAAATTGTCCTTCTGCAATTTTAATTAAATCATTTTGATTGTATTCTCTTTCTAAATTAGTTAGAAATTCCCTTGCATACTCTTTGCTAAAAGGAATATTAAAGTGCTCGGAAAGTGCTTTGCAGACTGTTGTTTTTCCGCTACTTTCAGGGCCTGTTGCAATAATTTTAAGCATCTTTTGGCATAATTTTAAGCCATCTGAAATAACCAAAAATGGCAATGATAGTATAAGCTAAAAATAGGAGGGAGGTAAGGTGTAAGTCCCTGCTGAAATAAAGGTAAACCGATACAGCATCAATCACTATCCAATAGAGCCAATTTCCTAGTATCTTTTTAGCCACCATAAAAGTAGCAAAAATGGAAAATACGGTAGTAAAGGAGTCAACTAAAGGCATGGCTGCATTAGTGTAAGTGGTAAAATAAAAGCCCATTAAAAATGTAAGTATTGCACCTATTCCTAAGATGAGTAGGTGTTTGCTGCTACTCCATTCACTTATCTGTAGTTCTTGCTCTTTTTTATTCCAATGATGATAGCCGTATCCTGCCATAAAAAGGTAAAAAACTTGCAATCCTGTTTCTGGGTAGAGTTGAGCGGTAAAACAAATATAAATATAAAGAATAACACTAATTGCTGCCGCTCCCCAGCACCATATATTTTGTTTTGCAGCCAAAATCACATAGATAACAGAAAACAATACTGCAAAACTCTCGATAAAACTCCAGTTAAAATTGAGGTGACTAAAAAATTGAATTATTTCGTGCATAAAGTTGAGTCAAAAATACGAATTTGTATAAGTTTGCACAGAAAATTAGACTTTAGTATTAAAATATTAGATAATTAATAAAAAATGTTGTCATCCTGAATAAATTAAAGGATCTTGTTTTTAAGCATTGCTGTGTTCAACTGATAAATGCAACACAATATTTATTTAGTTTTTCTCGGGGACT
>JACNLP010000030.1 GCA_014381465.1 Flavobacteriales bacterium
TAAGATTTCAATCTAGTTATTATTCTGAATAAGAAGCTGATAAATATTCCCTATTCATTTTAGCGATATATTCAATAGAGATACTTTTTGGGCATTCAATTTCACATGCTCCGGTGTTGGTACAACTTCTACTTTGCAAAACCCTACACATACTTATCAGAATGCTACATCTGGATTTTATATGGTTTGTCTTACAATAACGGTTGGAACCGCTGGTAGTACAAACTATTGTACAAGTACTTATTGCGATAGTATCTATTTACAGAATATGAATTCTTGCCATGCTAGTTTCCATTATACAGATTTAGGAAATAATATGGCACAGTTTACCAACACTTCAATACCTATGATACCGCTACCTGGACATATTATTGAGTTTGATTTGGATTATGGAGATGGTACAATTGATTATAATATAGGTGCTACAACTACACACACATATCCTTTGCCAGGGACTTATTATTCTTGTTTAACAATGTGGGTTGCAGACTCAAGCGGTAATATTATCTGTACTGATACCTATTGTGATTCGGTAACGGTAACCTCTGGCCCTATTACTTGTCATGCTGACTTTACTTTTTATAGAGATTCAGTAATAATTAATCCTAACGGAACGACAACTGTTGGGCTTGGTAATATTTTCTACTTTATTGATTTATCTACGCCTATAGGTATGATTTCTTCTTGGAGTTGGGATATGGGCGATTTTGGAGCTGGGACTTATCATCAAGGTACATCAAGTAGCTCGCAATTTCCAATTTATGAATATGATACTGCTGGTACTTATTATGCCTGTTTGACTATTACTACAACTCCTGTTGCAGGAGGGCAAACTTGTACAAGTACTTATTGCGATACAATGACCGCTTATCCAATGCAAACAACTGGTATTAATATATTTGATTTGGTAAAAGATATCCGTATTTATCCTAATCCTGCAAATGATAAATTAGCTATTGATATGCAAATTACTGAAAGAGGAACAATACAAATAAACCTTATCAACATGATGGGTCAAAAGGTAAATGAAAACAAGGTTTCCGTTTTAAACGGGACAACAAAACTAATCACAGATGTATCTCATCTACCTAATGGGGTTTATACAATTGAAATTATTGTAAATAATAGTAAAATGCACAAACGGCTAATTATTAGTAGGTAGTTCAAATCAATGTTTTTGGTTAAGAGAAAAAAGGAGGGCGAAAGCCCTCTTTTTTTATAGCTTTGATTTAAGCCAAAGATTATAATTGATAACATCTACATCATCTGCTGTATCATCATCAATTATTGATATCAATTTTTCAATTTTTGCAAGTAAGTTTTTATCCTGTTGCAAATTATTACAATAAATTAATTTTGAAATAATATCAATTAATATAGCATCTCTACTAAACTCATCTAGAGACAAAACATCTTTGTAAATCCGTTTTATATATTTTATCCTACTTTCAATAGTATCAAAATCTCCAAGCTGAAATCGGATAATAAGAGATGCTAAATATATTTTTAACTGAAATGATTTTCCAATATCTACAAAATCGTCATGTAACAATAGCCGAGATAAATTCTTAATTGCCGAACGATATTTCCCTTGATCAAAATAAATTAGAGAGGTGTTCAAATAAATAAAAACGGTATATGTTGGAAGCTGTTTAATAATAGGATTTTTTCTTGCCTCATCTAATATCTTCAAGGCCTGATTTTTATCTAAAGCCGAATAATTTATTACCAATGCGTTATAATAATAAAACAAGTATTTATCCTTTAGAAATCCACCAAACTCATCCATTGCAACTTTTAATTTCTCAGCAAATTCTAATGAACTTTTTAATTTATGCGTTTTGTATAAACAATTAGTTAAATAAGTAAGCATCATTAATTTATGCTCATGATTTGTTTTATTGAAAATCTTTTCAGAAGAAAACTCTTTATAAGCATGTAGTAAATATTCCTCTAAAGCATGAAAATCGTGTTTCTGCAATAATATACGACTTATCGCCTGATATACCTTAAATCGAAATTTAGGACTTTTAGGAATATCTTTGTTTTTAGCAAATTCTTTTACTGCATTTTCCAAAACATTTAGTACAGCTTCATTTTCCCCAGAAAAATTTTGTGCCGTTTTTATTCGATACATAACAGCCGCTAATATTTGATCAATTTCTTGTATCTGATCTAGTTTAGTTTTATTTTCTTTTTGCTTATTTATATATGCCTCCACATCAATGGAAACCATATCGTATGATAGTTTAATTATTTCAGCATATATAATAGTAAGTAGTTCAAAGGCTTCAATGGCTAATGCCTTATTTTCAGCTTTTTTTAAATAAAAAAAAGATAAATCAACATCTCCTTTTCGTTTGTAAACTCTTGAAAGCAAAACCGATTGCAAAATATAAATATCTTTTTCACGAGATAAATGTTGTAGCATCATGCTTTTATTCAAATCCTTAAATAATCGATTTTTTAGCTGATAAAATGCATTTTTATTACTTTTGTATAGCTTTTTGGAAATATATTGCTCATCATAATTATCATTATGCCTTTTTATATAATCGAAAAGTAAAACATCTTTTCGCTCCTTTGTACTGTTAGTTCTAGAAGCAAAAAGTTTATAAAAACGACTTTCTTCTTTATTTAGAGCAGTTATTATTTTTTGAAGAATATTCATTAAAATTAAATTTGAACGGCTAAGATAGAAATAATTATTTTTGCAAAAAGTTATTTTTTCAATTATTTTGTTCGTAAACTTGTAGTGTGAAAACAAAAGCCCTTATACTATCAATATTTATTTTTCTTTTTGCGATAAATACAAGAGCGCAAAATGGTACAGTAAATACCTCTTTTGGTTATGATGGGATAAACATTCCTGATACGGTAGTAATTGGAGATACAATAGAGTTCTCCTGCTGGGTTGTAAATGTTGGAGATGATGTTTTAGCAGAAAACATACTGCTAAAAGCAGCTAGATATGATGCTAATTTAGGGTTAGTAAACATAAGAACTATTGGAGGACAAGGCCCTAATTTTATTTATCCTGATGATAGCATTCAATTTGTGCCAGGATTTTTATTTGAAGTAGTTAACTCTACAAATTATCTGATTGGAGACAATATTGTGGTAATATGGCCAAAGGCAGATTTACCTTCTGGAATAAGCCAAACAAATCAGTATCTGTATAGTAATTTACATGTGCTTTCTAATTCGTCCATTTCATCTATTCCGGAAAAAGGAAATAAAAAAGCATTATCTTTTTATCCTCAGCCAGCTAATGATAAATTACATTTTGCAGAGGATGTAAAATCTATACAAATATTTAATATTTTAGGAAAAAGTATGGGATCTTTTAATATTGGGGAGTCAGCAATTGCAATATCTCATATTCCTGACGGACTATATCTTGTAAAAATTAGTACTGAAAAAGGGGGTGAAAAGGTGCAAAAACTAATTATTAAGCACTAAAAAAATTCTTTTTTATAGCGTTAAACACATAAGAATTAAGCATTCATCAAATCTTCAATTTCATCAGCTTCAATCGGAATATTCTTCATTAAATCATTTGGTCCGTTTGCAGTAACTAAAATATCATTTTCTAACCTTATTCCTAAGCCTTCCTGTTGGATGTAAATTCCAGGCTCACAAGTAAATACCATTCCATCTTTCATTGGCCATTCCATACTCCCAACATCATGCACATCTAGCCCTAAATAATGGGAAGTTCCGTGCATAAAATATTTTCTAAATAATGGGTTTTTAGGATCTTGTTTTTGCACATCATGCTTATCTAATAGCCCAAGCTTGATAAGCTCTAACTCCATAGTTCTACCGACTTCTTTATTGTAATTTTTAAATTCAGTTCCAGGAACTAACATTTTAGTCGCTTCCTTCATTACATGTAATACAGAGTTGTAAACCGCTTTCTGTCTTTCTGAAAATCTCCCATTTACAGGAACAGTTCTTGTTAAATCAGAAGCATAATTTGCATATTCTGCACCAAAATCCATCAGTAAAATAGCTCCATCTTCACATGCTTTATTATTGTCAATATAATGTAAAACACAGGAGTCAGCCCCTGATCCAATAATTGGTTGGTATGCAAATCCATTAGATCTATTTCGTAAGAATTCGTGCATTAATTCTGCTTCAATTTCATACTCCATTACTCCTGCTTTTATCATTGGAAGTATTCTTCTCAGCCCTTTTTCTGTTATGTTACAGGCATTTTGCATCAATGCAATTTCTATATCTGATTTAATTGCTCTTAATTCATGCATTATTGGAGCAACTTCCATTATCGCTTTATTGGAGAATTTATCAGTAATCATATTTCTGAATCTGTCATCTCTTGTTTGAACTTCAGATGCTGATCTACTGTGAATGTTTTTATTCAGATAAATACTATTGCATTTCGAAATCATTTCAGCCAATTTAGTTTCTAATTCATCTAACCAAAAAACAGTTTTAATTCCTGATGTTTTAAAAGCATCATCTTTTGTAAGTTTTGCTCCCTCCCAAATAGCAATATGCTCGTTTGTTTCTTTTAAAAATAAAACTTCACGCATATTTTCATCAGGATGATTTGGGAAAATAACTAGTACACTTTCCTCTTGATCAACTCCACTTAACCAAAATAAATCATTGTTTTGTCTGAAGGGCATAGTGCCATCAGCATTAGTAGGCATTACATCATTAGCATTAAAAATTGCAATATCATTCCCGCTAATTTTTGCTTTGAATAATGTTCTGTTTTTTATAAATAACTGATTGTCAATTGGTAAATATTTCATAATTGTAAAAATTTAAGAAATCAAAAGTAATCAAAATCTTTAGTAATTTGTAATGATTCTTAATTTGAATTTTATGAGCAGAATCATGCTTTGTTTTCATTATTGACTATTATATTTGCGACTTAATATTTATACAATTTATAATGAGTAATGGTTTATCAACTTCCTCAGTAGGAAGAAAAGTTTTAATGGCCTTATCAGGCTTCTTCTTGTTGTTCTTTTTAGCACAACATTTTGTTATTAATTTACTTTCAGTGATTGATGCTGATAGCTTTAATGAAGTTTCTCATTTTATGGGAACTAATCCAATGATACAATTTCTAATGCAACCTGTTTTATTGTTTGGAGTTGTGTTTCACTTAGGAATGGGGATGTATTTGGAGAGTCAAAACAGATCAGCTCGTCCTATTAGATACGCTATGGATAAGCCATCAGAAAACTCTAATTGGATGAGTAGAAACATGCTTATTACCGGAGTAATGGTAATGTTATTTTTAGGCTTACACTTTTATGATTTTTGGTTTCCTGAGATAAAAACAAAATTTATTGATGGTGATTGGAGTGGTTTACACCATGGAGAATTCAGATATTGGGAAGAGTTACATCATAAATTTCAAGATGTAATTAGAGTTTCAATATATTGTGTTGCTTTCGTGTTCTTATCATTACATTTATTGCACGGTTTTCAATCAGCATTTCAATCTGCAGGATTTAACCATAATAAATACACACCACTAATTAAGAAATTAGGAAATATATATGCAATTCTAATCCCAGCTGGATTTATATTTATTGCATTGTTCCATTATTTTACTCAAAACTAAAAATCATACTATGTCAGTTTTAGATTCTAAAATTCCAGAAGGTCCAATAAAAGATAAATGGACAAATCATAAAAATAAAATTAATCTAGTAAATCCTGCTAATAAGCGTAATATAGATATCATTGTTGTTGGTACAGGATTAGCTGGTGGTTCAGCAGCTGCTTCACTTGCTGAGATGGGTTATAATGTAAAAGCTTTCTGCTACCAAGATTCTCCAAGAAGAGCGCATTCAATTGCAGCACAAGGAGGTATTAACGCATCAAAGAATTATCAAAATGATGGAGATTCTGACTATAGATTATTTTACGATACAGTAAAAGGTGGTGATTATAGAGCAAGAGAGGCAAATGTTTATAGATTGGCAGAAGTTTCAGGTAATATTATTGATCAATGTGTTGCTCAAGGAGTACCATTTGGTAGAGATTATGGAGGTCTTTTGGATAACCGTTCGTTTGGAGGGGTTTTAGTATCTCGTACATTTTATGCAAAAGGGCAAACAGGTCAACAACTATTATTAGGAGCTTATTCTGCTTTAAACAGACAAATTGCTAAAGGTAAAGTTACTATGTACAACCGTCATGAGATGGTTGAATTGGTAAAGGTAGATGGAAAGGCAAGAGGAATTATTGCTAGAAATTTAGAAACTGGAGAGCTAGAAAGGCACTCAGCACATGCAGTAGTTATTGCAAGTGGAGGATATGGAAATGTGTTTTTCTTATCTACTAATGCAATGGGATCAAACGCTACTGCAGCTTGGAAAATTCATAAAAAAGGAGCGCATTTTGCAAATCCTTGTTATACACAAATTCACCCAACTTGTATTCCAAGAAGTGGTGAGCATCAATCAAAACTGACTTTGATGTCAGAATCATTAAGAAATGATGGTAGAATTTGGGTGCCAAAAGATATGGAGGATGTATTGGCTATCCGTGAAGGAAAATTAAAACCAATTGATTTACCAGAAGATAAAAGAGATTATTATTTAGAAAGAAGGTATCCTGCTTTTGGAAATTTAGTACCAAGAGATGTTGCATCAAGAGCTGCCAAGGAAAGATGTGATGCTGGTTATGGAGTAAATGAAACTGGTGAGGCAGTTTATTTAGATTTTGCTTCTGCAATCCAAAGATACGGAAAACAAGAAGCGGCAATTGCAAGAATGGAAAACCCTTCAGCAGAAGAAATTCTTAAATTAGGAGAGGCAGTTATCGAATCAAAATACGGTAACCTTTTCCAAATGTATGAAAAGATTGTAGCTCAAGATCCGTATAAAACTCCAATGATGATTTACCCTGCAGTACATTATACTATGGGAGGTGTTTGGGTGGATTATAACTTAATGACTTCAGTAGAAGGATGTTACTGTATTGGAGAGGCAAATTTCTCTGATCATGGTGCTAATCGTTTAGGAGCTTCAGCACTTATGCAAGGATTGGCGGATGGATATTTTGTACTTCCTTATACTATAGGAGACTACCTTTCTAATGAAATTAGAACAGGTGAAATACCTACAAATTCTCCTGAATTTGATAGTGCAGAAAAAGAGGTTTCAGATAGAATTGAGAAGTTAATGAATATCAAAGGGACAAAATCTGTTGATCACTTCCACAAGTTGTTAGGTAAAGCTATGTGGGAATATGTAGGGATGGCTCGTAATGAAGAAGGTCTGAAAAAGGCAATGGCTGAGATTAAGCAAATCCGTACAGATTTTTGGAATGATGTTAGAATTCCTGGAGATAAAAACTCCTTAAATCCTGAGTTAGAAAAAGCAGGTAGGGTAGCTGACTTCTTAGAATTAGGAGAGCTTTTTGCTAAAGATGCTTTACATAGAAATGAAAGTTGTGGAGGTCACTTTAGAGAAGAATCAGTAGAGGAAGATGGTTTACAAAAAGGAGAGGCAAAAAGAAACGACAAAGATTTTACTTATGTAGCAGCTTGGGAATATAAAGGTGAGCCTGCAGATGCTGTAATGCATAAAGAAGAGTTAGAATTTAAAGATATTGAATTGAAGCAGAGATCGTACAAATAGTTAGGAGAGACTAGAGAATAGTTACTAGGGAATGAATAAAATAAAATCATATAAAGACTTATTAGTTTGGCAAAAGGGATTAAATTTAGTTAGCGAAATATATGTTTTAACAAAGTCATTTCCTTCAGAAGAAAAGTTCGGATTGACTTCACAAATGAGAAGGTCTGCTGTTTCGGTTCCTTCAAATATTGCTGAGGGCTGGGGAAGAGGAACTTCTGCTCAATATTCTAATTTTCTAAAAATAGCTAGAGGTTCTTTGTTAGAATTAGAAACTCAATTATTAATAAGCGAGAAATTAAATTATACTAAAATAAAAGAAAATATATTTACAATGATTGATGAAGAAAGTAAAATGCTTAATTCATTAATCAGAAAAGTAGAAACTAGTGCCTAGTTGCTAGTTACTAAAAACTTGATTTAAAATTATGGATTTAACATTAAAAGTCTGGAGACAGAAAAACAGAGAAGATAAAG
>JACNLP010000044.1 GCA_014381465.1 Flavobacteriales bacterium
ACAAGCAGTAACATTTATGAGTAAGAAGATAAAAAGCAGATTTCTAATTAAGTATCTCATCTTTCTTGCTTTTTATTTTCCATGACATTTCTTAAATTTCTTCCCACTCCCACAGGGGCATGGTTCGTTTCTTCCTACTTTTTGTTCTACTCTTACTGGTTGTGTTTTTTGAGGGGCTTGTGGTGGCTGGTTAGGATTTTGAGGATTTCCACTTGGCCCAGCCATTTCTGGGCGGCTTGTTTGTAAGTTGGTTTCTGCTTGTCTTCTTTCCTCTTGCACAGCAGATTGTGTTGGTAAGCCAGCTTTTAAAAGGAAAGAAACGATCTCCTTATTTACCTTGTCAATAAATATTTTGAATAAATTGAAAGATTCAAATTTGTAAATCAAGAGCGGATCTTTCTGTTCATAAACCGCATTTTGTACTGATTGTTTTAACTCATCCATTTCCCTTAAATGCTCTTTCCAACTGTCATCAATGATGGCAAGGGTTACACTTTTTTCAATGGCAAGGCCAATATTATTTCCTTCCTGTTCTACCGATTCTTTCAGGTTAGTTACCACTTGTAGTGTTTTCATCCCATCTGTGAAAGGAATGACAATATTCTCATAAGTAGCAGACTGATTCTCATATACATCTTTAATTATCGGATAAGCTTTCTTGGCAATATTCTCTGATTTGAGTTGGTAATTTTTATAACAAGAATCGTAGGTTTTTTCAATTATTTCATGAGTGCTTAGATCTTGAAATTCCTGCTCAGAAACAGGATGCTCAGTTGCTAAAAAGCGAATTAAGTCTAACTTATAATTTTCAAAATCTTTTAATTCATGGGTTTGTTCAATAATGCTTTCACAAGTATCATAAATCATGTTTGAAATATCTAAGGAAAGCCGATCGCCAAAAAGGGCATGTCGCCTTTTTTTGTAAATTACTTCCCTTTGCTGATTCATGACATCATCATATTCAAGCAATCTTTTTCGTATTCCAAAATTATTTTCCTCTACTTTTTTCTGTGCCCTTTCAATAGATTTGCTCACCATAGAATGCTGAATTACTTCCCCTTCTTCCAATCCCATTCTGTCCATTAATTTGGCGATTCTTTCCGAACCAAAAAGGCGCATCAAATTATCTTCTAAGGAAACAAAAAACTGAGAAGAACCAGGATCTCCTTGTCTTCCTGAACGCCCTCTTAGCTGCCTATCTACCCTTCTTGAATCATGTCTTTCTGTTCCAAGAATTGCTAATCCTCCCGCCTGTTTTACCTCATCCGAAAGTTTAATATCTGTTCCCCTTCCTGCCATATTGGTAGCAATAGTTACCACAGATGCATTACCAGCTTCCGCTACAATATCTGCTTCTCTTTGATGGAGTTTTGCATTCAGTACATTGTGCTTTATTCCCCTTATTTTTAGGGTTCTGCTCAAAAGTTCAGAAATTTCAACAGAGGTAGTTCCTACTAATATTGGTCTTCCTGCTTTTGTTAAAGCATCAATTTCTTCAATTACTGCATTGTATTTTTCTCTATTGGTTTTATATACCAAATCGTCTTTATCATCCCGAACAATTGGTCTGTTTGTAGGAATTACCACTACATCTAATTCGTAAATCTCCCAAAATTCCCCAGCTTCTGTTTCGGCAGTTCCGGTCATTCCAGAAAGTTTGTTATACATTCTGAAATAATTTTGAAGCGTAATGGTTGCATAAGTTTGGGTAGCTTCTTCAATTTTTACATTTTCTTTTGCCTCTATTGCTTGATGTAATCCGTCAGAATATCTTCTTCCTTCCATGATACGACCGGTTTGTTCATCTACAATTTTTACCTTATTGTCCATCACTACATATTCCACATCTTTTTCAAAAAGTGTATATGCTTTTAATAGTTGGTTTACCGTATGAATCCTTTCGCTTTTAATGGCAAAATCTCTCAACAATTCTTCCTTTTTCAGAGCTTTCTTTTTATCGGTGAGTTCCGATTTTTCCAACACAGCTATTTCTGCTCCAACATCAGGCATTACAAAGAAATTTTTATCCTCAATTTCTTTTGTCATCAAATCAATTCCCTTTTCAGTAAGCTCAATAGTGTTCTGTTTTTCATCAATTACAAAAAACAGAGCTTCATCTACTTTATGCATTTCCTTGCTTTGATCTTGCATATAAAAATTCTCTGTTTTTTGCAGCTGTGCTTTTACTCCATCTTCACTCAAAAATTTGATTAGTGCCTTATTTTTAGGTAGACCTCTATAAGCCATAAGCAGATTAAAACCAGCATCATCACTATTCCCATCAGTAAACATTTTTTTAGCATCTGAAATTACGGTGGTAACAAATTTTCTTTGCACCGATACAAGTCGTTCGAGCTTATGTTTTAACTCATTGTATTCGTGCTCATCTCCTTTTGGAATTGGTCCTGAAATAATCAGTGGCGTTCTTGCATCATCTACAAGCACAGAATCCACCTCATCTACAATGGTGTAATGGTGTTTTCTTTGTACCAAATCATTTGGTCTTCTTGCCATATTATCACGCAAATAATCAAAACCAAATTCGTTATTTGTACCGTAAGTGATGTCGGCTAAATAAGCCTGTTTTCTTTCATCAGAATTTGGCTGGTGATTATCAATACAATCAATACTTAACCCATGAAATTGGAAAATAGGTCCCATCCACTCGGCATCCCTTTTTGCTAAATAATTATTTACGGTAACCAAGTGCACGCCTAAACCTGTTAGTGCATTCAAATATACGGGCAAAGTAGCCACCAAAGTTTTTCCCTCCCCAGTTGCCATCTCTGCAATTTTACCTTGATGTAGCACCACTCCACCAACCAATTGCACATCATAATGTATCATATCCCAACTGATTTCATTCCCAGCAGCAACCCAAGAATTTTTATAAATAGCATGCTCTGCTTCAATACTTACAAAATCTTTATTTGCAGCCAAATCTCTGTCAAAATCAGTCGCCTTTACTTTTATGGTTGAGTTATTTTTAAACCTTGTTGCTGTTTCTTTAATTACAGCAAAAGCTTCTGGAAGAATTTCATTTAAAGTAAGTTCAATTTTATCGACAATATTTTTTTCGATTTCATCTATATTATTATAGATTTCTTCCTTCTGATCTTTATCAATTTCTTTTTGTTCAGCCTTTGTTTTTAAATCAGCTATTTTTTCTTTTTCGGAGCGAACACTATCTTCTATAATCTCTTTTAGCTGTTTGGTTTTCCCCCTTAACTCATCATTGGATAAAGAAATTATTTTTTCATGTTCAACATGAATTTGTTTTATAATTGGCTCAATATTTTTTATATCCTTGTCGTATTTGTTGCCAAAAAGTTTACTTACTAAATTCAGGATGCTTGCCATAATTATTGTATTTCAGAAAGGGGCAAAGGTAGTCTTTAAAGAAGATACTGCAAAGCAAAAAAGAAGGATAAAATGTTTTTAGTATTCCTCTTCATTAAAGAAGAAATCATCTTTTGTAGGATAGTCAGGCCAAATCTCTTCAATGGATTCATATATTTCTCCTTCAATACTGAGTTCTTGGAGGTTTTCTACCACCTCCAACGGAGCACCTGAACGAATTGCAAAATCGATTAATTCATCTTTTGTTGCTGGCCAAGGGGCGTCTTCTAATTTTGATGCTAACTCTAATGTCCAATACATAATCTTGCTTATTTGATTTTGCAAAAGTAATTTTTTTAGCGACTTGTCAAAATTTAATCCAATAAATTTCAGAACCGTTTTTTTCTTTAAGAATTGCCCTTGACAGAACAAATAAATAATCGGACAAACGGTTGAGGTATTTTAAACAATTTAGACATGCTTCCTCCTTGGATTGTAGTGCAACCACTCTTCTCTCTGCTCTTCTGCAAACAGTACGAGCAATATGGCAAAGGGAAGAAATGGCATGCCCAGAAGGTAAAATAAAATCTTTTAGTGGAGTTAATTCTTCTTCCATTTTATCTATTTCACTTTCCAATAGTTGTAAGTTTTCCTTTGTTATTTCAGGCAAGTTTATTTGTGATTTCTTCCCATCAAAAGATAAAATACTGCCCAGATTAAAAAGTTGATTTTGAATTTTAAGTAAAGTGCCCTTATGATTTTCACTTATTTCTTGGTCGTGAAGATGTCCAATATAGGCATTGAGCTCATCAATAGTGCCGTAAGCTTCCAGACGAATATGACTCTTTTTTACTTTTGTTCCGCCCAAAAGTTGCGTTTCTCCCTTGTCCCCTTTTTTTGTATAAATTTTCATAATTAGTTGTTTAAAGTGTCTGATTCAATTATTCCATCTTTTAGACGGATAATTCGTCCAGCATATTTGGCAATATCCTCTTCATGAGTTACCACAATAATGGTATTTCCTTTTTTATGAATTTCCTGAAAAAGTTTCATAATTTCAATGGAAGTTTCTGAATCCAAATTTCCTGTTGGCTCATCTGCCAAAATAATAGAAGGATTGTTTACCAGTGCTCTTGCAATGGCTACTCTTTGCCTTTGTCCGCCAGAAAGTTCATTAGGAGTATGTGTTATCCTATCTGATAAACCTACACTCTCTAATACTTTCTCAGCCATTTTTATTCTTTCTTCTTTTTTTATTCCAGCATAAATAAGCGGAAGCATTACATTTTCCAATGCTGTATATCTTGGCAACAAATTAAAGGTTTGAAAAATAAACCCAATTTCTTTGTTTCGCACATTTGCCAATGTACTTTCATTCATTTCTTTTACATTTATTCCATTCAAAATGTAAGAGCCAGAAGTAGCTGTATCCAAGCAACCTATCAAATTCATAAGAGTAGATTTTCCAGAACCAGAAGCCCCCATAAGAGCAACAAACTCATTCTTTTTTACAGAAAAAGAAACATTGTTTAAAGCATTGATGGTAACCGTTCCCACCCTAAATTGTCGGCTTAGCTTCTGAGATGAAATAATGGAATTTTCCATATTACAAATTTATAATTAAAAACGAATTGTAAAATGTTCTTTGCTTAATTCTGATTTAATAAAAACAATCCCCACAAAAAACAAATCGATTGTAAGAGTGGTTTTCGGATGGGCTTTAATGTAATGCCAAGCATTTTCCATTCCACTTGACCAATGAATATCATCAAAAATGAAAATAGTATTGTTATTAGCAAATTTTAGAATTTCTTCAAAATACTGAATAGTAGGTTTTTCCTGATGGTTGCCATCAATAAAAGCCAAATCAACTCCTGCAATTTCCTCCAATTTTGTAGTCAAAGTATCCTTAAAATCACCAACTGTAATGACAGCATTATTAATATTTAATTTTTTGAAATTAGTATTTGAAATAGCAGCAGTTTCTGGGCAGCCCTCAAAGGTAAAAACCTCTGCATCTAAGTTTGCCTTTGCCAAATAACAAGTACTAATCCCCAATGAAGTTCCTAATTCAATAATATTTTTTGGCCGAAATTCCTTGCAAATTCTGTAAAGTAATTGTCCAAATTTTGCATTTTTAGCAGAGTTTTTTGCAATATCTTTTACCTTTCTTTTTTTTGCATTATTGATACTACTTCCAGCTCCAAAATCAGTAATTTGAATAATTTGCTCTGTGTTGCAAAGTGCTATTCTTAATTGTTCAATAGCTTTACAATACTCATCTTCCTTTTTCTCATTTAGCACTTTGGTAACAAAATGGTAAAGGAAAGGTGCTTGTGCAGAGTGCTTACTTTTTGCTGTGAGTAAATACTTAAAATATCGTAAAATAAGTTGAAGATTTTTCATTGTTGCAATGATACGACTATAATTACAATTGATTTTTCCCTATGATACTAAAAATCTAACTCCACCAAAACAGGGCAATGGTCGGAATGATGGGCTTGACTTAAAATTGCGGAGCGACTCAAATTAGGTAATAAATTTTTACTTATCATATTATAATCAATACGCCAACCCAAATTTTTGACCCTTGCATTTGCCCTATAACTCCACCAAGAATAATTGTGTGGTTCAGGATTTAAAATACGGAAACTATCCACAAAACCACTTGCGATAAACCCACTTAACCACTCCCTTTCTTCTGGTAAAAACCCAGAAGTGTTTTTATTTCTTTGCGGATTATGAATGTCAATGGCTTTATGACAAATATTATAATCACCAGAAATAATAAGCTTTGGGAAATCTTTTTTTAGGGCATTGATGTAGTTTTGAAATTGACTTAAAAATTCAATCTTGAAAGCCTGTCTTAAATCACCACTGCTCCCAGATGGGAAATAGGCACTCATCACGGAAAAGTCATCAAAATCTGCTCTAATTATTCTACCTTCAAAATCAATTTGTGCAATGCCGCAACCATATTCAATATGCTTTGGTTTTGTTTTACTGAGAATTGCCACACCGCTATATCCCTTTTTTTCTGCAGGATTCCAATAACAGTGATAGCCCAAATCAGTAAAAACGCTTTCATCAAATTGCTCAGGATTTGCTTTTATTTCTTGCAAACAAACAATGTCTGGATTTGCAGCTTTTAGCCAAATGGCAAAATCTTTTCTTAGTGCCGCCCGAATTCCATTTACATTATAGGTCAGGATTTTTACCATTTATTTCAAATAGAATTTTTTTGTTCCTACCAAGAATCCATCAATATAAACCTCTGCAATATAGTCGCCTTCTTTTAAAGGATTTCTTCTTTTAAAATCAATACTAAAAGGCAGCTCCTTGTTTGCGTATTGAAATTGCTTGGAAATGGAATATTTTAATTCCCCTTGTTCTGCCATAAAATTTTGACTTCTACCGGTATTTCCCAATAGCTTTTTGTTAGGAGATAAAAAACGCAAGTAAATTGTTTTTGTCCCTTTTTCCGCAATAGGATTATGCTCAATACTAAAAGTAGTTCTAATCGTAATTACTTTTGAGGCTTTAGAAGTTTCTACTTCTTTTCCGCTATTTCGATATTTGAGTGTTTCTATCAAAACATCTCCAATTTCCAAAGCCGAGCCCTTATTTACTTTATCCAAAAGCTGCTGGTTTTCCTTATTTAGCTTATAGTTTTTCCAGTTAATATTCTTGTTTACTTTTATTACACTATCGTTTTCGTTATGAAGCTGCACATTTATGGTGTAAAGGGAATCTATATCGGCTAGATAGCGAATAGAAATGCTTTTAAGAATTTCCATTTTTTCTTTGGCTATTTTCAAGTCCTCTTTTGTTCTTATTAAATTTCTGATTTCAGAAATTTGAGAGCGGATAGTAGAGTCTCTTTCTCCTAGTTGAATATTTAGATCCCCATATTGTTCTAGCAGATTATCATGCTCATCAATAAGATCATCCAAATCATCACGCAAAGCATTTTTTTCTTCAATAAACTGCATTTTTATTGCTTGCTGTTTCTTTATTTTTTTCTCTTGAAAAAACAAGAAAACTATAAGCCCAACTACAATAACTAAAAGAAAATAAAGTCCTTTTCTTTTTGGCTTATTTTCTGAAAAATTGCTCCCCTCCATTTATTTCTTTTTCTTTTTTGGTTTTTTCTTTGCGGCTTTTGGCTTTTCTTCCTCTTTCATTTCTACTTTTTCAGGAGCTTTGTTTTTTTCATCTACATAATTAAGGCGTAATTCCGAGAGCATGCCATCCAAGAGTTTTCCCATCTCTTCTGGGATATTCCCTTTAGTTTTTTCTTTTAGCATTGCCATAAGGTCAATAGTCTGGCTTACATATTCCAAATTACGATTTACTTGCCCAGTTGGGTCGGCAATTTTGCCTAGTCCTTGCATTGCAGATGTGTGAAACATATACAATAGCTGCATAAATAATTGATCGTTATTATCCATAATTAATTGTTTTTAGTTGAAACTTCAAAAGTACTTATTTATTGTAAATAAAAAAACCACCAATGGTGGTTTTTTGTGGGCCCAGCAGGGCTTGAACCTGCGACCCCTTGATTATGAGTCAAGTGCTCTAACCAGCTGAGCTAT
>JACNLP010000011.1 GCA_014381465.1 Flavobacteriales bacterium
ATATTTCCCATAATTTTAATTTTTTGATTAGTATGCGGCTAAATTAGTAAAAATATTTTAATTCGTTTTTTTGCTTTTGGAATGAGTTCAATAATAGAATATAAATCAGTAAAAATCTTTACTTTTGCCTTATGAGAAATCGTTTTATTTATACCCTAAAAAACAAAGATACATTTGCTAAAAATTTGATTTTTTGGGCAAAAAAGTACAAACATTCTTGTTTTTTAGATTCAAACAAGCAAAGTGAAAAAATGCCTAGAAATTATGCCAATTACGATTTCTTGTTTGGCGTTGGGGCAACTAAAGTTTGTAGTCCCAAAAAAGATTCTTTTGATAGCCTAAAAATATTTTATGAGCAAAATAAGGATTGGATGTTTGGTTGTTTTTCTTATGATTTAAAAAATGAAACAGGTGAATTAACATCTGAAAATATTGATAATTTACACTTTCCAAATTTATTTTTTTTTATCCCAAAAATTGTTTTTTCTTTTAAAGAAGATACATTATTTATTGATACTTTTTTGGCCAAAAAAGATACAGATAAATTGGTAGAAGAAATAAAATGCATAGAAAATCATGAAGGGTTTTTTGGAAATTTGAAACTGCAAAAAAGAGAGACAAAGCAAGAATATTTAGAAAAAATAAAACAAATTAAAGCACATATTAAAAGAGGGGATATTTACGAAATGAACTATTGTCAAGAATTTTTTTCTGAAAATGCTGAACTAAATGCAGAAGCATTATTTTGTAAATTAAATAAAAAAACAAAAGCGCCATTTTCAGCTTTTTTGCATTTGGATGATAAATATCTTGTTTGTTCGAGTCCTGAAAGATTTTTAAGAAAGCAAAGCCAGCACATCCTTTCTCAACCCATAAAAGGGACAAGAAAGAGAAGTGAAAATAAAGAGGTGGATTCCCAACTAAAAAAAGAACTATTAAATAGCGAGAAAGACAAATCAGAAAATGTAATGATTACTGATTTGGTAAGGAATGATTTATCAAAATATGCCAGAAAAGCAAGCGTTAAGGTAGAAGAACTTTTTGGGGTATATTCTTTTGAGCAAGTGCACCAAATGATAACTTCAATAAGTGCAGAATTATCATCTGATTCTCATTTTTTGGATGTCATAGAAGGGGCTTTCCCAATGGGTTCAATGACGGGTGCTCCCAAAAGAAAAGCCATGGAATTAATTGAAAAATTTGAATGCACAAAAAGAGGATTGTTTTCCGGTAGTGTTGGTTATATTAGTCCAAATGGCGATTTTGATTTTAATGTGGTAATCAGGAGTATTGTTTATAATGTCACAAATAAATATTTTTCTGTGATGGTAGGTGGAGCAATTACAGATAAGTCAGTTGCAGAGCAAGAATATGACGAATGCCTTATAAAAGTAAAAGCAATTTTAGAAATTGTAACAGGTGAAAAAGTAAATTCGTAATGAAGGAAAAACTAGATAAATACATCAAGCAACATTCCCTTTTCAAGAAGGAAGACAAGCTTTTACTGGCTATTAGTGGTGGGGCAGATAGTGTTGCTTTGGCTTATCTTTTAGAAGCGTTAAAGTATAATTTTTGTTTGGGACATTGCAATTTTGGATTAAGGGGGAAAGAATCAGATAATGATGAAGTTTTTGTAAAAAATTTGGCTAAAAAATTGAATGTAGAATGTGTTACAAAAAACTTTGATACTCAAAATATTTCAACTAAAAATAAGGTGTCAATTCAGATGGCAGCCCGAGATTTGAGGTATCAGTGGTTTGAAGAATTAAGATTAAAATTGGATTGCAATTTTATCGTTACTGCTCATCATAGAGATGATGATATCGAAACTTTTTTTATCAACCTTTTAAGAGGAACGGGAATAAAGGGAATGTTAGGAATACATCCAAAAAAAGGAAATGTAATTAGGCCTCTTTTGTTTGCCAGAAAAAATGAAATTTATGATTTTCTTAAAGAAAATAAAATTGAATATCGAGAAGACAGCTCTAACAAAGAAGAGAAATATATTAGAAATAAAATACGGCTTCAACTTATTCCTTTACTAGAAGATATTAATCCTTCAATTAAAGAAACAATAACAAAAGAGATGGGATATCTCAATGATGTTTTTAGGATTTATGAAGATCAAATAGAGGGAAAAAGAAAGTTATTTATGGCTGGAGATAATGGAGATGACTTACATACAATTAGGATATCTAGTTTGAGAGGTCTTAAAGATATGAATGAGGTAAAAATTTATTTGTATGAATTTTTAAAACCATTTGGTTTTTCTGATGTAAATGCAATAATTAAAGGATTTAGTTCTCAAAGTGGAAAAAAGTTCTTCTCAAAAACACATCAGTTACTAATTGATAGAGAACTTGTTTTTATTACAAAAATAAATCAAGAAATATCGCTAGAATGTGAAATTGAAGATACAGCAGAAGAAATGATATATCCTGTTAAAATGGGGTTTTCAAAGTCAGATGATAAAACCATTATAAACGATTCTGATATTGCTCAATTTGATTTTGATAAATTAAAATTCCCACTAATTTTAAGAAAATGGAAAAATGGAGATAAATTTATGCCTCTTGGGATGAAACAATTTAAAAAATTAAGTGATTTTTTTATTGATGAAAAATTTACCTTAATTGAAAAGCAACAACAATGGCTTTTGTGTTCGGGAGGTGATATTATGTGGGTGATTGGAAGTAGAATAGATGAACGGTTCAAAATATCAGAAAACACTAAAAAGGTGTATATTGTGCAACTTTTAAAAGAATCAAATGTCTGAAATTAAATTTGTAGAAAAACAGTATTTAGGACTAAATAAAATGTCCCTTTCCAGAAGGATTGCATTGGCACTTTTTTGTTTTGTAGCTTATTATTGGAGAGAAAATCATGAAAAATCGGGAGAATTATTCTTCTTATTAGGAAGTATTATTTTAATTATCTCTGTTTTACTCCTATTTATTTTACATTTTGAAACTAAAGTGAAAAACAAAAGCATCATATTAGATGGGCTTTGGACTTCCAGAAAAATTAAGATTGACTTAGTAAGCATCAAATCAGTAAAAAAAGTAATGTACAGCAAATATATATTGAATCGTTCCGTTTACAATTTGCACTTAAAAGGTACTATTCGCTTTTACACCAGAGGAAGTGAGGCGGTAGAGTTAATTGATAAAGATGGTTTAATTTATCTTATTGGCAGCCAAAAATCAGAAGAATTAGCAAGAACTATTAATCAAGAATTAACCTAAGCTAGTATGAAAAAAATATTTTATGTAATCGCATTTTTGTTTGCTGGGATTTTAGCAAATGCACAAATTTATAATCCTGTAAGCTGGGAGTTTTCGCAAATGCAACTTTCTGAAACTGAGGTGGAATTACAATTTAAAGCCAATATTGAAGATCATTGGCATTTATATTCACAGAACATAGCAGATGATGGGCCTGTTCCAACAGAATTTACTTTTACAACTGAAAGTGGTTTTGAGCTGATTGGAGGTGTGGCAGAGGGGGAGCCATTAGAGGAGTTTGATCCGAATTTTGATATGGTTTTAAAATATTTTGGACATGAAGCTGTTTTCACTCAAAAGATAAAAGTTACTTCAGCTGATGATTTTACTTTTAACGGAAATGTTTATTTCATGGTGTGTGATGAAGCACAATGCTTACCACCTGAAGAAGTAGAATTCTCATTTGATATTAAAGGAGTAGACGGAGGTTCTGTTGCTGTTTCTGAAGAGTATTCATCATCTGAAACTGAGGAAGGAAAAAGCATGTGGGCACTATTTTTTATTGCTTTTTTAAGTGGTTTTGCGGCTCTACTTACCCCATGTGTTTTCCCAATGATTCCACTAACAGTTAGCTTTTTTACCAAGCAAAGTAAATCCAAAGCAAAGGGTATTGTTAATGCAATTATTTATGGTGTTTCTATTGTAGTAATTTATGTAGCGCTTGGCGTTGGCGTCTCCTCCGTATTTGGAGCTGATGCACTAAATAATATGGCTACAAATGTATATTTTAACATTGCGTTCTTCTTGCTTTTAGTTGTTTTTGCGGCTTCATTTTTAGGGGCTTTTGACATTACACTGCCATCATCTTGGGTAAACAAATCAGAAAAAGCATCTGATAAAGGAGGGTTAATAGGCATATTCTTTATGGCATTTACCTTAGCACTTGTGTCATTTTCATGTACAGGTCCTATCGTTGGCACATTATTAGTAGAGGCGGCAAGAGGTGGATTTATGGGGCCAATAATTGGGATGCTTGGGTTTTCATTAGCCATTGCATTGCCTTTTTCACTTTTTGCTGCATTTCCAGGATGGTTAAATTCTTTACCCCAATCAGGGGGTTGGCTAAATTCTGTAAAAGTTGTTTTAGGATTTTTGGAGCTAGCCCTTGCCTTCAAATTTTTATCAAATGCTGATTTAGTATTACAAACTCATCTTCTTGAACGAGAAGTTTTTATTGCCATTTGGATTGTAATTTTTGCACTGCTTACAATGTATTTATTGGGGAAACTAAAATTTGCACATGATAGTGATTTGCAATATATTTCAGTTGGCAGACTATCAATGGCAATCCTGACAGGAACATTAACTATATATATGATTCCAGGATTATGGGGTGCTCCACTTAAAATTATAAATGCCTTTCCTCCCCCAATGCATTATAGCGAATCGCCTTATGGTGTGGGGAACACACAAGCAGGAGGTTCAGTTTCGGCTATTCATGAGGAGAAAGGACAACATTTAGGTCCACAAGGAATAATGGTATTTCATGATTATAATGAAGGATTGGCACATGCCAAAAAAGTAGGGAAGCCAATGATGTTAGACTTTACCGGTTGGGCTTGTGTAAATTGTAGAAAAATGGAAGAACAAGTTTGGTCAGACGCCACCGTAAAGGAAATGTTGAGTACAGATTTTGTGCTTATTTCTCTTTATGTAGATGAACGCAAAAAACTTCCGGAAGATCAGCAATATGAAACAACTTTGGCTGGCAAAACAAAAAAGGTAAAAACTACTGGTGACAAATGGATGGTAATGCAAGCCAACATTTATGGTACAAACTCTCAACCTTACTATGTTTTCTTAAATCATGATGAGCAGCAATTAATCGAATCGGCAAATTATCAAGATTATGGGACTGTTGAACTTTTTAAAGATTGGTTAGAAAGAGGATTAGAGGAATTCAACAAATAAAATATGCTAGTAAAAACTTATGGTAGTGCAGTAAGTGGTATTGATGCCAAAACGATTACCATTGAGGTAGATATTACTAGAGGAATAAAATTTTATTTGGTTGGTTTGCCGGATAATGCAGTAAAGGAAAGTGAGCAAAGAATTAGGGCGGCACTTAAAAACAATGGTTATCGAGTTCCTGGGAAACAAATTGTAATCAATATGGCGCCAGCCGATATCCGAAAGGAAGGTTCAGCTTACGATTTACCTCTTGCCATTGGAATATTAGCTGCCAATAAAGAGTTTGAAGATGATAAACTAGCGGATTATGTAATAATGGGAGAGCTCTCACTTGATGGAAGCATCTTACCTATAAAAGGGGCATTACCCATTGCCATACAAGCAAAGCAAGAAGGATTCAAAGGACTGATTTTACCAAAAGAAAATGCAAGAGAAGCAGCCATTGTAAATGATATAGATGTTTTTGGTGTTGTTAATGTTGGAGAGGTTATCGATTTTTTTAAAGAAGAGATAAAAATAAGTCCAACCAAAGTAGATACTAGAAAAGAATTTTATGCAGGACTTGATAATATTTCAGCTGATTTTTCAGATGTAAAAGGGCAAGAAA
Source organism: Flavobacteriales bacterium (assembly GCA_014381465.1). Taxonomy (GTDB): domain Bacteria; phylum Bacteroidota; class Bacteroidia; order Flavobacteriales; family BACL11; genus DUAL01. The sequence continues at coordinate 5,803 of JACNLP010000011.1, forward strand.
ATATTAAAAAAGCATTGGAAATTGCTGCTGCTGGTGGGCATAATGTAATCATGATAGGGCCGCCAGGAGCAGGAAAAACCATGTTGGCAAAACGGATGCCGGGAATCTTGCCGCCACTATCTTTGCAAGAAGCATTGGAAACCACAAAAATTCACTCTGTTTCAGGGAAATTATCAGCAAACGATACCCTTATGACTTCTAGGCCTTTTCGCTCGCCTCATCATACTATTTCGGATGTGGCATTGGTTGGCGGAGGCACCCATCCACAGCCAGGAGAAATATCATTAGCACACAATGGGGTTTTGTTTTTAGATGAATTGCCAGAGTTTAAACGAACAGTTTTAGAAGTGATGAGACAACCTATTGAAGACAGAGTGGTAACTATTTCTCGTGCAAAATCAACAGTAGATTATCCAGCAAGTTTTATGCTAGTTACCTCCATGAATCCTTGTCCTTGTGGTTATTATAATCATCCTGATAAAGCTTGTTTATGTGCACCAGGAATGGTGCAAAAATATCTGAATAAAATATCAGGGCCATTACTCGATAGAATTGATTTGCATGTAGAAGTTACGCCTGTAAATTTTGATGAATTGACTAAAAAAGAGAAAGGAGAAAACAGTCAAAAAATAAGGGAAAGGGTAATAAAAGCAAGAGATATACAAGAAAATAGATTTGCTGAAAATGAAAAAATACATGCTAATTCTCAAATGAATACCAAGCAAATTCAAAGCCATTGCAAATTAGATGAACAGAGCCAAGTATTGCTAAAAACCGCCATGGAAAAATTAGATCTTTCAGCAAGGGCTTACGATAGAATATTGAAAGTAGCACGAACCATTGCCGATTTAGATAAGGCAGAAAGTATTAGTTCTGCACATATTGCAGAAGCCATTCAATATCGCTCCTTAGATAGAGAAGGCTGGGCAGGATAAAATTCTTATATTCGCATTTTAAAAATCAAAACAAATTATGGCAAAGAAGAAAATAATAACCAAAAAATCGGAACAATTTTTAGAGAATTACCTAAATAATTGCTCTCCAACTGGCTTTGAATCGGAAGGACAGAAAATGTGGTTAGACTATATCAAACCCTATATTGATGAGTATTTTGTTGACACTTACGGTTCTGTTGTTGGGGTCATAAATCCAAAAGCAAAATATAAAGTGGTAATTGAAGCCCATGCAGATGAGATTTCATGGTTTGTGCATTATATTACCAAAGATGGTTTTATTTATTTGGTGCGTAATGGCGGTTCTGATCATCAGATTGCTCCCTCAAAAAGAGTTGATATTCATACTAAAAAAGGCATGGTAAAAGCAGTATTTGGCTGGCCAGCAATTCATACGCGTAGAGCAGGAACTGAGAAAGCTCCAAAGCTTGAAAATATTTTTTTAGATTGTGGTTGTAGTAGTAAAAAGGAAGTCGAAAAATTAGGCGTTCATGTTGGTTGTGTAGTTACTTATGAAGATAAATTTATGATTCTGAATAAGAATTTTTATGTGGGCCGAGCATTGGATAATAGAGTTGGGGGTTTTATGATTGCGGAAGTAGCTCGTCTTTTAAAAGAAAACAAAGTGAAATTACCTTTCGGACTTTATATTACCAATTCTGTGCAGGAAGAGGTGGGACTCAGAGGTGCTCAAATGATTACAGAAAGTATAAAACCAGATGTTGCCATTATTACAGATGTTTGCCATGATACAGGCACTCCAATGATAAATAAAATAAAGGAAGGAGATACCAAATGTGGGGAGGGTCCTGTGCTTACTTACGGTCCTGCTGTGCAAAATAATTTGTTAAAACTGATAATCAATTCTGCTGAAAAAAATAAAATTCCTTTCCAAAGAAATGCGGCTTCCCGATCTACCGGAACCGATACAGATGCTTTTGCTTATTCTACTGGTGGAGTTGCTTCTGCACTTATTTCTCTACCGCTAAGGTATATGCACACCACTGTGGAAAGTGCGCATAAAGATGATGTAGAGAATGTAATTCGGTTGATTTATGAATCTTTACAAAAGATTAAAAATAATCATGATTTCAGATATTTAAAATAAAAATTAAGGAGCCAATTGGCTCCTTTTTTTTGGTATATTTGAATCCTTAATTTAAAATACAAAAAATGGA
>JACNLP010000009.1 GCA_014381465.1 Flavobacteriales bacterium
ATAGTTCATAATCTTCACCCCCATTTAAAGCGCACACAATAGGATTCAAATTAAATTCTTCCGCCAAATTTATTGCCGTAATATCTAGAGGTATTTTGTCTTCATAAATTTGAACACCAACATTGGATGATTTCGCAAGATGAAGAGCTTCTGATGAAAGCCCATCTGAAATGTCAATCATAGAAGTTGGAATAATAGCCAATTCTTTTAACTTTTTAATAATCTCAACTCTTGCTTCTGCTTTTAACTGTCTTTGTAAAACATAATCATTCCCATCTAAATCAGGTTGCATTTTAGGATTTTCCTTAAATATTTCCTTTTCTCTATTTAACAACTGAAGCCCTAAATAAGCCGCACCTAAATCTCCAGTACACACCACCAAATCATTTACTTTTGCACCACTTCTGTATGTTATTTTATCTTTTTCTACCTCACCTAAAACAGTTATACTTATCATCAAACCTGAAGTAGATGAAGTAGTGTCTCCACCAACTAAATCAACACCATAATTCTGGCAAGCTAATTTCATTCCATCATATAATTCCTCTAAAGCCTCAACAGTAAATCGGTTGCTCATTGCAAGCCCAACAGTAAGCTGCTTTGCATCACCATTCATAGCGCATATATCAGAAACATTAACAGCAATGGCTTTGTACCCCAAATGTTTTAATGGCATATAAGCCAAATCAAAATGAACTCCTTCCACCAATAAATCAGTACTTACTAATTGATACTTATCTCCAATATCAATAACTGCTGCATCATCACCAATACCTTTTATTGTTGAACTATTTTTAATTTCAATATCATTAGTTAAATGATCAATTAAACCAAACTCCCCTAATTTCTCAATTGGAGTAGTATTTATTGCTTTATCTTCAAGTAAACTCATTTTGCAAAGATAAACATTATGTTCTTAGTTTTTTGTATCTTTGCATACATTTAGATTAAATAAAAATAAGATGATAAACATTAGTGATTCTGCTAAAGAAAGATTACTTTATCTGCTAGATAAAGATACTGAAAACAAGCAATTTGTAAGAGTTGGAGTTGAAAGTGGAGGTTGCTCAGGTTTAAGCTATAAATTAGACTTTGATGACTCCAAAAATGAGGAAGATGAACTAATTGAAGACAATGGCATCAAACTTTTGGTAAATAAAAAAAGCTTTTTGTACTTAGTTGGAACAACATTAGAATTTTCTGACGGACTAAACGGAAAAGGGTTTGTATTCAACAACCCTAATGCAAGCAGAACTTGTGGATGTGGGGAAAGTTTTTCCTTATAGTTTTTTAATATGAGTGAAAAAAAACAACAATCGGAAGATCAGTTACTAGAAGAAGTAACTTCATCTGAATATAAATATGGTTTTACAACCGATATTGAATCGGATACAATCCCAAAAGGATTATCAGAAGATGTGGTGCGTATTATTTCTGCAAAGAAAAATGAACCACAATGGATGTTAGATTATCGATTAAAAGCATATAAAGCTTGGTTAGAAATGGAAGAGCCAGATTGGGCAAATGTATCTTACGAAAAACCAAACTATCAGGATGTAATTTATTATTCAGCACCTAAACAAAAACCTGTTTTGGATAGCTTGGATGACTTAGATCCTGAAATGAAAAAAACTTTTGATAGATTAGGGATTTCATTAGAGGAACAAAAAAGAATGGCGAATGTTGCGGTTGACATTGTTATGGATTCTGTTTCAGTAGCAAATACATTTAAAGAAACTTTAGCCGAAAAGGGGATTATATTCTGTTCTATTTCTGATGCCATTCAAGATCATCCTGAGCTAGTAAAAAAATACTTAAGTAGTGTTGTCCCTGTTAGGGATAATTTCTTTTCTGCACTTAATTCTGCAGTATTTTCTGATGGTTCATTCTGCTATATCCCAAAAGGAGTAAAATGCCCTATGGAACTTTCTACTTATTTTAGAATAAATGAAGCAGGAACAGGGCAATTTGAAAGAACGCTACTAATTGCAGATGAAGGTTCTCAAGTAAGTTATCTGGAAGGATGTACTGCTCCAATGCGTGATGAAAATCAATTGCATGCTGCAGTAGTTGAACTTATTGCACTAGATGATGCAGATATTAAATATTCTACCGTACAAAATTGGTACCCAGGAAATGCAGAGGGTGTTGGTGGAGTGTTCAACTTTGTAACCAAAAGAGGAATTTGCCATAAAAACGCGAAAATCTCTTGGACTCAAGTAGAAACAGGTTCAGCAGTAACTTGGAAATATCCTTCTTGTATTTTAAAAGGAGATAATGCAATTGGAGAGTTTTTCTCGGTAGCGGTTACCAATAATCATCAGCAAGCCGATACAGGCACAAAAATGATTCACTTAGGGAAAAACACTAAGAGTACGATTATCGCAAAAGGAATATCAGCAGGAAAAAGTAACGGAAATTATAGAGGGCTAGTTAAAATCTCAAAAGGGGCTACTAACTCGCGTAACTTCTCACAATGTGATTCCTTATTAATGGGTGATAAATGTGGATCTCACACTTTCCCATATATTGAAGTAAAAAACAATTCTTCAAAAGTAGAACATGAGGCAACTACCTCAAAAATTGGAGAAGACCAGATATTTTATTGCAATCAAAGAGGAATAGGAACAGAAGCAGCAATTGCATTAATTGTAAATGGTTATTGCAAGGATGTATTGAACCAATTGCCAATGGAGTTTGCAGTAGAAGCGCAAAAACTATTAGAAATTAGCCTTGAAGGCTCAGTAGGATAAAGAGAAATTGATGATGTGCTAATTTGTAAATTAAACAATTAAAAAAACAATGTTAACAATAAAAAATCTAAAAGCAGGAATTGAGGACAATCAAATCCTTAAAGGAATAAATCTTGAGATAAAAGCGGGTGAAGTTCATGCAATAATGGGGCCAAATGGTTCTGGGAAAAGCACGCTATCAGCAGTAATTGCAGGTAATGAAGATTATGAAGTGGAAAGTGGTAACATCACTTTTAATGAGGAAGATTTGTTAGACTTATCCCCAGAGGAAAGAGCACATAAAGGAGTATTTTTATCCTTCCAATATCCTGTAGAAATTCCTGGAATTTCAGTTTCCAACTTTATTAAAACATCAATAAATGAAAAAAGAAAAGCACAAGGATTAGACCCTATGCCTGCTAAAGATTTATTGAAAATGATGAAGGGGAAAATGGAATTATTAGACATTAAAAAAGGGTACCTTTCAAGAAACATGAATGAAGGGTTTTCAGGAGGGGAAAAAAAGAGAAATGAAATTTTTCAAATGGCAATGTTAGAGCCAAAACTTTCTATTTTAGATGAAACAGATTCAGGTTTAGATATTGATGCGCTTAGAATTGTTGCTAATGGAGTAAATAAGTTAAAATCTGATGATAATGCAACTATCGTTATTACGCATTACCAAAGACTATTAGACTATATTATTCCTGATTTTGTACATGTCCTTTATAATGGAAGGATTATTAAATCCGGTGGAAAAGAATTAGCACATGAGCTAGAAGAAAAAGGATATGATTGGATAACTAAAGAAGCAGACAAACAGTGGGCTTAATTAATAATATAAAATCTTATTCTGAAACGCTCAATTTAAGTGAGGAAAAAAGAGGTCAATTAAACTCATTCTTAGATGAAGGGTTTCCCACTATTAAAGATGAGGATTGGAAATACACTTCTTTAAAGAAAATCATTACAGAGGATTTTTCTATTGAAAACAAAGTGGGTAATGTTTCAGATTCTGACATTACAAATCATTCTTTAGGTTTTGAAAATCAACTTATTTTTGTAGACGGAAAATTGATTAGTTCTCCTAAAATCAAAGGACTTACAATAGATGGATTTACAGATTTTGAGAGTAGAAATAATAATGCAATTATGAATTTAAATGCATCTATTTGTAATAACGGATTCAGCATTACAATCGATAAAAATATAGTGATTGAAGAAATAATAGAAATCCTGTTTTTCACTACTACTAAGAATAATTTTTCACAATACAGAAACCAAATTACTGTTGGTGAAAACTCTGAAATAAAATTTGTTGAGAAAATACAAAACTTAAATAACTCTACATCATTTGTAAATTACTTTACACAGATAAATTGTGATAAAAATACAAATGTTGAGTTTAATAAAATTCAGAACAACACTTCAAATTCTATACTGATTGACAATGTTGATGTATATCAAAAAAGTGATTCTACTTGTGCTGTGAATACCTTAATTTTTGGGGGTAATTTTACAAGAAACAATCTTAATTTTGAGCAAAACGGTTCTAATTGCGAAAGTAATATGAATGGAGTTTCTGTTTTAGACAACAATCAATTTGCTGACAATCACACTTTTGTAGATCATAAAAGCGCACATTGTAGATCAAACGAAATGTACAAAGGCGTTTACTTAGGAAAGTCCAAAGGAGTGTTTAATGGTAAAATTATGGTTCGCCCTAACGCACAAAAAATTGATGCTTTCCAATCAAATAACAACCTTTTACTAAGTGATGATTCTAGTATTGATAGTAAACCTCAATTAGAGATTTATGCTGATGATGTAAAGTGTAGTCATGGCTGTACTATTGGGCAGTTGGATGATGATGCATTGTTTTACATGAGAAGTAGAGGTATCGGTATTGAGGAAGCTAAAGCAGTATTAACCTATGCATTCGCTTCTGAAGCAATTGAAAACATATCAGTAGAACCAGTAAAATTATTAGCTCAAAATCTATTGGCTCAAAAACTAAATGTTGATTTAGATTTTTCATTATAATGTTAAACATTTCCGAAATACGCAAGCAATTCCCTATCCTTAGCCGAAAGGTAAACGGAACGGATTTAGTGTATTTTGATAATGGTGCAACAACACAAAAACCACAAGTAGTAATTGATGTTGTAAACAATTATTATGCAAATGAAAACTCCAATGTACACAGGGGAGTACATTTTTTAAGTGGATTGGCAACTGATAAATTTGAAGCAACAAGAGATATAATTCAGCAATTTATTGGGGCAAAACACAAGCATGAAATTATCTTTACGAAAGGAACAACTGACGCTATTAATTTAGTAGCAAATGGTTTCCGTTCCCTTTTAAATAAAGGAGATGAGGTAATTATATCTGAATTAGAACACCACTCCAATATTGTGCCTTGGCAAATGTGTTGTGACTTTACTGGAGCAACTTTAAAAGTTATTCCACTTTTGGATGATGGAAGTTTGGATATGATAACTTTCAAAAAGCTACTTTCAGAAAATACAAAATTAGTTTCAGTAGCCCATGTTTCTAATGCTTTAGGAACTATAAATCCTATTGAAGAAATTATTAGTAACGCACATAAAGTTGGTGCAAAGGTGATGATTGATGGAGCACAAGCAGCATCTCATATTCCATTAGATATGCAAAAACTTGGTGCAGATTTATATTGCTTTTCGGCACATAAAATGTACGGACCAACAGGAGTTGGTGTATTGTATGGAACAGATGAAATGTTAAATGCATTGCCACCATATCAAGGGGGTGGAGAAATGATAAAAGAAGTAAGTTTTGAAAAAACTACTTATGCAGAATTACCTCATAAATTTGAGGCAGGAACACCAAATATTGCAGGGGTAATTGCTTTTAAAAATGCAATTGAATTTATCACAGGGTTAGGTGTAGAAAACATTGCAAAATATGAAGATGAATTATTGCAATACGCTACAGCTGAAATTCTAAAAATTGAAGGTGTAAAAATTTACGGAACTTCTAAAAACAAATCTGGAATTATTTCTTTTAATATTGAAGGATTACATCCTTATGATATTGGCGTTATAGTAGATAAAATGGGAATTGCAATTAGAACAGGGCACCACTGTGCACAACCTATTATGGAACGATTTAATATTCCGGGTACAGCAAGAATTTCTGTTGCAGTATATAACACAAAGGAAGAAATAGATGTTTGTATAAATGCCATTAAAAAGGCAAAAATGATGTTATCATAATGAGAACAATAAGCGAAATACAAGTAGAGATTATTGAAGATTTCGGCATGTTTGAAGATTGGATGCAGAAGTACGAATACCTAATTGATTTAGGAAAAGAACTTACTCCAATTGATGAAAAACACAAAACAGAGGACAACTTAATAAAAGGGTGCCAAAGTAGAGTTTGGTTGCATGCAGAACATATTGATGGGAAAATAATTTATACTGCTAATAGTGATGCAATAATCACTAAAGGGATTGTTGCTATTCTCATTAGTGTACTTTCAGGTCATACTCCATCAGAAATTGTAAATGCAAAACTTGATTTTATAAATGAAATAGGGTTGAAAGAACAACTCTCTCCTACTCGTGCAAATGGCTTAGTATCCATGATAAAACAAATGAAAATTTACGCTTTAGCTTATAATAATTAGATATGGGACAAAAAATTATCAAATCTAAAAACTATATACTAATATCTCAAATCTAATGAATATGAAAACAGAAGAAGAACTACAAAAGATAGGAGAACAAGTTATTGAAGTGATTTGTGAAATATACGATCCTGAAATTCCAGTAAATATTTATGACTTGGGACTTATTTATGATGTTGAGGTGAGTGATGAATGTGATGTGCATATTACTATGACTTTAACAACCCCTAATTGCCCAGTTGCCGAAACCCTTCCTGTGGAAGTGGAGGAGAAAGTAAAAATTGTGCCTGCTGTAAGAAACGCTAAAGTAGAAATTGTTTTTGAACCAACTTGGACAAAAGAGATGATGAGTGAAGAAGCAAGATTAGAACTTGGGATGCTATAAAAATGGGAGAGGAAATAATAAATAGAGTCGCAAATAGTAGTTTAATCACTATTGATTTAACTGATTATGCCCCTAAATATTCTATCATTCCTTTTGATATTAAATCCCTTTTATTTGAAGGTTTTATTCTAAAAGAAAAAGAATTTAGACAGCAATTAAAAGAATTAGATTTTTCGATTTATAATGATAAAACAATTGCTCTTTATTGTAGTTCAGATGCAATAATTCCAATGTGGGCATATATGCTCATTACTTCCTATTTAAATCCGATTTCTCAGTTAAATCACGGAACGAAAGAAGAAGTGTTTCAGAAAATATTCCTAAAAAATATTGAAGAAATAAATTCTTCAGAATTTAAAGGAAAGAAAGTAATTGTAAAAGGATGCGGAAATATTCCCATCTCTGCAGAGTTGTATATTGCAATTACAAAAAAATTACAAAATACAGTAAGTAGTTTAATGTTCGGGGAGGCTTGTTCGGCTGTTCCTGTTTTTAAGAAGAAATAAATCTGCCTCTTTATCAGTTTTAAAAACATAAACTTTTTTATATTCTTTAACTGAATTTAGTCTTTCAAAAATTCCTTTTCTGTTTTTATAATTAAAGGTTAAAACATATTTCAAAAACTCAAAATCAAATCTTTCTTTACACCCTTTTGGCATATCTGGTCGTACTTTTCCATAGTACTTTATTATCCTTTTAATTACTCTCCAAAAACATTTAACAGTAGAGTAGTTCAAATAAATAATAGTATCTGCTTCTTTAAATCTTACATCAAAAGTACCACCATAATTCCCGTCCATAATCCAAGATAGTTGCTGAACTAAGCCATTTACTGTTTTCTCCCACTCTTCTTTTTTGGGTTCTTCCCAATTGGGGTTATGATAATATTGATCAAGATGAATAAGTTTGAGATTTATAATGCTATGTAATTTCCTAGAAAAAGTAGATTTCCCCGCACCACAACACCCTATTACTAGAATTTTATTCATACCCACAATACTACAAAAAATGTTTGTCTTAGCGAATTTTGTCTATCTAAACCCACCTCTAACTCCTCCAAGGAGGAGAATATTAGCAGTTAATCAATTCCCCTCTTGGGAGGGGATTAA
>JACNLP010000023.1 GCA_014381465.1 Flavobacteriales bacterium
AAATTTCTTGAATTTAAATTATAGATTATATTAAAATTTTAATATTATGGAAAAAATTGCTTATAGGAAAATGGTTTTTTAATATTTTATTTAGAAAATTTTTTTGGTAAATAAAAATTTAAAAATAGCCACTAGATAGGAGGTTTTTGAAATGTTGACTATTTTTTGAATCTTTTAGTACGACCAATTCTAATTTTTAGTCGATTTTGAAAAAATTAGTTGTACTTTTTCACAAAACCTTATTCTAAAGAAATATAAGAATATAGTCTTAGGTAGTAAGCTGAATGCAAAGGCTTATGGGGAAATTCTCCTTCTAAGCAAGATTACTCCCTAAAATAATTCTTTTAAGAAGTATAAACTTTATACACCTTTAAAAAATCATTAAAATTATTATACTTTATGTAGTATAAAAATAGTATAATTTACTAGAGATAGGTTTTGTAATTATTTTAGTTAAATAATTATACTCTGATTATACTTTGGAGTATAATTTTTTCTTTTTTATTTAAAAGCATCATTAATATTATACTTTTTGTGAGTATAAAATAGGATAATCTACTAGAGGTAGGTTTTGCAATTATTTTCACCAAATAATTATACTATAATTATACTTTTTGAGTATAATTTCTTACTGCTTTTATTTTTTCTTAAAAAATAGCATTCAATTTTATACTTTTAGGAGTATAAAAAAAAGTATAATTTACTAGATAGTCTGGGAGTTCAATTTACAACTATATATTGCAGTATAATTTATACTAAATGAGTACTGTAAACCAAAATGAAGATTCTATTGTAAGGGAGTAGGTGTGAAAAAAAAATAACCCCCACCATTGCTAGTGAGGGTTAATATAATGTTATTTTAAAAGGTAATTATTTTTTAAATTTAATTGCAACATCTTGAGCTTGCCTACCATTTATCATAATAGCATCAAACTCTAGATTCTTTTTCTTTGATATTTTTAGAGCTTTTTTCATTATCATTGAAGCTACTTTATCTGGGGTGTTTAACTGCTTATTGCTCCAAACAAACTTGATGTCTACAAAAAATACTGTTTCATATTCTTCTATAGGCTCAGAATTCATAAAGACATATTTCCCTGACACTTTCTCTGCTCTTGCTAAAGAAATATCTTGCGCACTTATTGTATTTGCAAATAAGAATACTACAAATATTAATATTATTTTTTTCATATTTATTATTTTAAAATTACCAAACATAAGAATAGGTTACTTCAAATGCGACATCACCATCAGCATCCAAAGTTTTGGTAGTCGGAAATCCATTTGTTGAATAATAAGGTGTAAAATTAATTCCTCCCATCCAGTCATTAGCATCTAAATCGTCATAGTCGTATAATCTAATTGTATATTGTGATGTTACATTATTCAATTCTATGTAGGGGTTTATGGTAAAAGTATATTCTTGAGTATAGTCAGCATCATAATACAGTAATGATTCAAATATTCCTGTTCCGTTATATGAAATTTCTACAAAGATATCAGGCGCACTAGATACATCCCATCCACCACCATTATCAGTAGCAGGAAACCTTGTTAATTTTATTCCTGTTATTTTAATTTTTGAGGGGGTGATTTGATTTGAGCAGTCTGAACCGCTCCATCCTTCATCACAATCACAAGTTCCGTTCACACAATCACCTTTTACACAAACTATAGTATCACATGGGTCAGCATCTTCCTCTTTCGCACAAGAAGTAAATAACATACTCATTGTACCAATTGCTAGTATAGCAAAACTTAGTTTCGTAAATCTTTTTTTCATTTTCTTTATTTTTTGGTTTATAATAGTCCAAAAGTAAAGACAATAAATGAGGTGATTTTAGCAATTTATTAAGCGTATCTTAAAAGTAAATAAGCGTATGCTTTTAGTTATTTTTCGTAAAAAAATAATTATGTTATTTAACAACTTGAATTAAGTCTCTGACTTTGGTCTTCCAAGAAGTTCTAGCAGATAGCCAGTTTTTGTTTCCTTCTAATACTACAATTCTATCGTCAGAATGAGAAGGTCTGCTTAGATTTTCTGTTGATGCAATATCAAAAGATAATAATAGTTCAGGCTTAATATTTGGGTTTGTATTATCTAAATCAAATATATTTTTATCTGATTCAGCATTATATTTCTCCTGCTTTTTGATTAAGCTTTTATATAATTCAATTAATGGAATTTCATCCGTTATAAAATCCAAATCATACACATCCTTGTTTGCTGAACGATTAGCAAGGCTAATTAATTTGAAAATTCCAATATCTTGTAGGGAACACATTCTTGTTCCATTTATGAACTCTATTGGATATAATAATTTAAAATTCTGAAGTAGTTCTATTTTAATAGTTTCCCCTTCTGATAATATCAAACATCTTGCAAAGATAAATTGGTCGTTTTCATTACATGGGTATGTAAAAGCTAAAACAGATTTTCCAAAAAATTCTTTTAATTCCTTTTCAATATTTTCAAAACCCTTCCTACCAATAATTTCAGTGCAAAATAAATCAATATCAATTGATATTCTATGTTTGAACCTAAGTGCTAAATTTGTACCACCACCTAAAGCAAATTGTTTTAGTGAAGGTAAATTTTGTAGTTTTTTGAGGGTATTGAGTAAGGGTGCTGAAACTTCCATTACACATTGAAGCGTAAAAATGGCTTTGAATTGTAACGACTTGAAACTAGCTTACAAATATCATTGCTAATTGTTTCCTTTGTAGCCTTTAAAGTATTGAGAATTTCAGATTTAGAAAAATAAATCTCTAAATTAGTAATATCCTTCTCAAATTCATTTTCAGAAGTAAAAAACAATGCTCTGGGTATAATTATGTCTTTATCCTGTTTTAATTGGAGCATATTTATATCCATATCCCAAAATAGGTGTTTTGGAAATATAGAATTTACAGATATGTTGTCTTTTGTTTTCACTTTGCAAATATACGGATTTATCTTTAATACGGAAAAGTAAGTATTTTGTTTAAGCTATTTTCCGTAATTTTTAATTGTATTTAAAAAGGAATTTTTCAATCGGCTAGAAATTGGGATAGACACATTATTAGTTAAAACGACACAATCCTCTTCACGACAATAGCTATCTATCAAGTTTAAGTTAATTAAAAAGGACTTATGAGTACGGAAAAAGGTTTCCTTTGGCAATAGGTCTTCAAACTCTTTTAAGGGCTTAGAAGCTGTTATTTCTTTTCCCTCAAGCAAATGAACAACTGTGTAATTTATATTCGCTTGACAGTACAATATATTCCTAACTTGCACCAATTGATAGCCATCCACACTAGGTAAAGCTATTTTTTCAAAAGAATTAGGGTTGTTGTTTAAGTTGTCCAACAACAAATGTAACCTGTTTTGTGAAGAAGCAATTTCTTGTTTATTCTTAAACCGACCGATCGCTTCAATCAATAATCTAAAATCAATAGGTTTTGTTAAATAATCCAAAGCAGCATAACGGAATGCTTTTAATGCATAATTGGAATAGGCAGTAGTAAAGATAATGTCAAAATTAACTTCTTTAAATTTTTCCAATAATTTAAACCCATTCTCTTTTGGCATTTCAATATCTAGGAAAACCAAGTTGGGCTGTAAACTTTGGATTTTCTCAAATGCTTCAATTGCATTTTCTGCTGTACCTACTACCATTACATCTGGGCAATATTTTGCAAGTAGTTTCCTTAGTGAATTTCTTGCTTTTAGTTCATCATCAACAATAAGTGCTTTTATCATATTTTACTTAGTTTAAGTATAACTTTAGTTCCCTTATCAAGGTTAATTATTTCTTGACTATTTTTATTAGAATTAGCAAGCTGATTTAAAGAGTCTAATCTTTCTTGCATCAATTTTAACCCTTTAGACTCATGTAAGGGGTTCTCATTTTGAAAGCCTATTCCATCATCCTGAATGATGCAAGTAATCGTATTTTTATCTTCAAAAATCTCAATACTAATTTTCCCTTTTGTTTCTATTCCATGCTTAATTGCATTTTCAACATAAGGTTGTAAAATTAGAGGTGGCACATAATTTTCCTCCAGATTTGCTTTTATGTTCCACTCTATATTTAGCTCATTTCCAAATCTTAGTTTTTCTAGCTTTAGATATTTTTTTAATAGCTCTAATTCTTTTGCAAGTGTAATGCTATCTTTGGATGAATAATCCAGTACTAACCTCATGAGCTGTGAGCAATCCGATAAATAAATCCTAGCATTTTCTTCATCATTATCTAGTAACAAATCCTGAATTGAATTTAAAACATTAAATAAAAAGTGAGGATTAAGCTGTGCTCTGACTGCTTTTAGTTCTAGTTCAGCTTGTTTTTTAAGGTAGCTCAAATTTCTTTGTTCTTGCTGCAAGCTATTTTTGATTTTCCTTTTCACAAGCCAAATGATAGTAAAGGTAAATGCTATAATAATGAGTAATATGAACCACCAAGTTTTCCAAAAAGGAGGATGAATTGTAAATCTAGTTTCATTTACTGTTGACCACTCTTGATTAGGTAGTTTGGTTCTAATTTGAAAGTTGTATTTTCCAGTTGCTAGATTATGAAAATACACATTTCTTTGAGTTGTGCTTTCGCTCCATTTTTCATTATTTAACCTCCATTGAAACTCAAAATATTTACCTCTCAACAAATGAACTGCTGTAAAATCAATACTTACATCATTCTCTTTATGATTAAGGTTCAATTCAGCTTTCAAGCGTTTGATATTATTCACACTTACACCAGTGATAATAACGCTAGGAATTTCAATATTTTCTTTTGTTTTCTCTCCCTTGTACCTGTGAATATAATCTTTTTCAGTGCCAATGATATTAAATGCTATGAGCAGTGAACTATCAGGTAATAATTCTAAAGATTTATTGTGACAAAAATCAATTGGATATCCGTTCATATCAGAGAAATGTTCAGTAGATATATAAGTACCCAAACTGTCAAAATATAACTTATTTAATCCTTCATTTGTTCCTGCCCAAAGACAATTTCTGTACTTGTCCCATTGTAAAGATTTGATTTCAGGATTAGTAATTTCATAATAGTAATGTGTAAAATTGTTTCCATCAAACTTAATTAAACCATGTGAGCTTGTTCCTATCCAAATATTTCCAAAGCCATCTTCCTCCAATACTTTAAGAGAATGATTTGGCATTCCTTGTTTGTCGTTATAGAGTACCGTATCTTTTCCATTCCAAAAAATTAATCCTTTTGAGCTTGCAAGCCACAAGCCACTTTTCGTATTTAAAATATCATAATTAACACTACCAATTGGGTTGATTTTAAGCCTATAAAAATCATCTGCTTTTGAATAAAATAAATTGGTGCTAGCTGCATAGAAAGTAGCAGTATCATTTGCACAAATATCATAAATATACGATTCAGTTAAAACTTCAGGTAGATTTTTAATTTTAGTGAATTCTTCATTTTTAAACTTAAAAATTTCTCCACCAATACCTGTTGCACATATTTCATCTAACTCATTAGTTCCAATACTTAATATAAATTTTTCTCTTGGATTTTCACTAATTGAATGCTTAATTATTGTTTCGTTTTTTAGAGTTGAAATTCCATTAGCCCCACCAAAGAATAGTTGGTTGTTTTCCCATAATATAGGAAAAATACCCTTAGTATTTTCTTTGTAATAAGGTTTGAAAGCTGATTTCTCTATGTGTGTTATTCCTGCATTTGAAGCAATCCAAAGTTCATTATCATGGGTTAGTATAACTTGCTGTATAGTTCTGTCAAAGTACTCTCCTTTACCAGTTATTTGAGTAATACCATCTTCATCAAGCAACCAAATTCCATCACCATAACTTCCTAGAACAATCTTCCCATTTTGGATAACTATATCCTTAATACTGGATTTAAAAGGTAAATTGATTTTGCTTTTATCTTTCAAGTTTATCAAGTCATTATCTGCAAATAGAAATGTTGCTGTATCATTCTTTAGTACTTTGCAGTTTCCTAGATATTCAGGATAGAAATTAGTATCCGTATTTATTTCATAAAGTCCATCATGTGTTGCTACCCATAGTGTGCTATCAGTTATTGTAATTGACTGTACAGAGGTAGTTATATTCCCTTTTGTAAACTCATCTTTACCCAGTGAATATAGTCCATCTTCAGTACCTAATATTATTTCCCCTCTAAACTGATTAATTGCTGTTACCTCATTAGAATATTCTGAGTTTTCCTGAATATGAATTTTCTCAATTAAGCCATTTTTAATTCTATTAACTCCTTTTAGTGTTCCGACCCATAAATTATTGTTTTTGTCAGAGAAAACATAGCTTATGTAATTGCTATTTAATCCGTCTGACTTGTTGTAATGAATAATAGAGTTTCCATCATATTTGTTTAACCCAAAAGTAGTTCCTATCCATAAATACCCTTGTTTGTCTTCACATAAGGTAAGTGCAGTATTAGAAGATAGCCCGTTAGCTTTATTAAGTAATTTGTAAGATAATTCTTGAGCAGAAACAAAAGTTGATAGCAAGAAAAATGAAAGTAGGAATAGTTTATTCATGTTGTAAAACTATACATCTTTTTGTGAACCTCAAAATAATTGATTTATCGTATTCAAATACTAAACCAAAGTATGCTTTTGTTTATTTATCGTAATTTTTAGATGTATTCAACTTGATAAGAGGAAGAGCTATTGAGCTTATATTAATAAAAGAAACTCTTCTGCTTTTAGAGGAATAGAAATATGATTCGCTTGATTGCAGCTAAAATCCTTTGGGTTTAATCTGATGAGTGGATATTTATTTTTACTAAAGTTCTCAGCTGCCTTTCTAATTGTAGGGATTGTTTTTCCTGCTCCAATTTCTAAAGCTACAATATTATCATAATTTGGAAGTGTTTCTTTTTTCCAGTTAATATATCGTTCCTGTTGATGCTTAGCTTTTGTAGAAAGCCAAAACCAATCGCCAAATAGTGAAATGTTTGGTCTGCAATTAGAACCACACTCTGGGCATTTTGGAATAGCTTCAGCTTTGTTAGTTTTAATGTTTACATCTACTTTTGGTGTAATCCAAATCTCCTTGTGTTTTATATTTAAGCATTGCATATCATAGGCTGAACCATGACATTCTAAAATTTTATTTTCATCAAAACCTGCTTTCTGAAATTGTTCATCACAATTAGAGGTTATAATAAAATACTCTTTGTTGCTAAGAATATTAAGCAGCTTGCTATATCCTTTGTGAGGTGTAGTTGAAGTGTATTTTTTTATTAAGTTCCCAATAAGCCCCCATGCTAACTCAGGTTTTTCAATAAATGCATTATGTGTCATTAGATTTGGGTAATCAACTTTCTCCCCATTAATAAGTATAGATTTAGTCCAAATACCATCATTACCTCTAAATTGTTCAATTCCTGAATCAACACTCATTCCAGCTCCTGCAAAAACTACAATTACATCTGCCTTTTGGAGTAGGTCAAGTGAATCAGTAATTGTGCTTTTTGTATTAATTAACATCTTAAATATTAAGTGGAATAATTCTGTTCAAAGTTAGTAAATAGTTTTTCTTATTTATGATAAACTATCCTTTCAGTTTTATGAATGGTCTAATTTTTTAGCAATTATAAAGCCAAAAAACAGTTTGTTGTAATTTTTTTGTAGTTTAGCTTAAGTTATTTTAGAAGGTAATTATTCCCAAAAATAATAGTTATTTTAAGCAATAATTTCAATGAAATATACACAACTAAATACACTAAATTATCATATGAAATCATTTATTACTAGTGCATTAAGCAGCTTTCAAACAAGCTGCTACCCCGACACATTTTTAAAGTGAGAAAGCAACCAATTTGGTTGCTTTTTTTGTATTAAGTTCTTCTATATATAATTTCTCTATAAGTTTTGTACTGCATAAAAAATCACCTGTCAATAAGGTAAGTGCTACTATTATTTTACAGAGCTATTTGGATGCAAAATAAAAATGTATCTTTGTATTATGAATTTTAGCAAATCTGTATTTTGGGATGTAAAAGTTAGCGATTTAGATGAAAAAAATCATGCGCAATTTATTATTGCTAGAATAGTGCAAAGGGGCTTGATGCAAGATTGGATGCAATTACAGAAAACTTATACTTCCAAAAAAATAAAATCGGAAATAGTAAAAATCCCATTTTTAGATAAAAAAACATTTAATTTTTTATCTGTTTTTTACAAAATACCAAAAGATAATTTTAGATGTTACACAAAAGCACAGTTGCACAGCCAACACTGGTACTCTTAAATGAGTTAATGAATATGGAGGCGCTTTCCTCTTTTGTTTTGGTAGGAGGTACTGCACTCTCATTACAGATTGGTCATAGAATTTCATTTGATTTAGATTTGTTTACTCCAAGTAATTTTGATGAAAACCAATTATTAAGTGTATTGATTGAAAAATATCCAAAGACTATTGTTACTTTAAAAGATAAAAACACTTTAAACCTAGTAATAAACAGTATAAAAGTTGATTTTATGCGCCATAATTTTCCTAATTTATCTACTGTAATAGAAGAAGAAAGCATCAGATTGATAAGCATGGAAGATATTGCTGCAATGAAAGTGAATGCAATTTGTAATAGGGGTTGTAAAAAAGATTTTTATGATATTTATTTTCTTCTCAAACTGTTTAGCATGCAAGAGATATTTCAATTTTTTGCTGAAAAATACAAAAATACGGATGTGTTTTTTGCCCAAAAAAGCCTGCTTTATTTTGAAGATGCAAATGCAGAACCAAACCCAAATACTATTGAAGCATTAAGTTGGGGGGAAGTGAAGAAAGAAATAGAAAATCAATTGAGAAAATAACTTCTCCATTTATTTAGAAGCAATCCATTCTATTAACTTCTACCTTAAAAAGGGGAGAACCCAAGAATTGAGAGAGGGATATAAATAAAAAAATGTCATCCTGAACAAATGTGAAGGATCTCTCTTTTCTATTCTTTTCATTGCGAATAAAATGAAGCAATCTATGTTTACCTAACCCCTTACTTTACACACCCCCAACCCCTCTTAATTAGAGGGGAGTTGATAAAATGCTAATAATTTCTCCCAGGGGGGATGTCATTTATGACAGAGGGTATAAATACTACCACCCCCAACCCCTTCTAAGAAAGGAGGGGAGTTTTTTATATTTTTTTCTCCTGAATATAGCTTAGCAGGAATGCTTTTCATAAAAACTAACAACTAATAACTGCAACTAAAAACTATTTTATATATTAGCCAACCGAAATTAACAAAAAAGCGTGAAAAACTTTACATCAGACATAAGTAGTGGTATAGGGGAATGTTCATTCTTCTTAAACACGCAACACGCAACACGCAACACGCAACACGCAACACGCAACACGCAACACGCTTAGCGTAAATTTTACGAAAAATTTTATTGAAGAAAAGCAAGCACCACAAAGTGCTTGCTTTTTGTATTTATTAACCAAATCCAATTAATTATGAAAAGAATTACAATCTTATTTTTTACTCTAGTAACATTAGCAAATCTGCAAACTTATGCGAGTTTTCCAGTAACAGAAAACCAAGAAAATTTTATAACACAAGGAGAATGCGATAATATCATCTTAAAAGATGGTGAAGAGATTTCTGCAAAGATTATTGAAATTACCCCAGATTTAATTAAATATAAAAGATGTAATAATTTAGATGGTCCTTTATTCTCTATTAATAAATCAGAAGTGATGATGGTAAGATACTCTGATGGAACAAAAGATATTATGAAACAAAATAGTAGAAATAATGAAGATGATGACTATCAAAGATCGCAAACAGGAGTTAATGTTTTTGGAATTGTATCATTATCCTGTGCCTTTTTGTCATTATTATTTCTCAATTTATTATTTCCTATTTGTGCAATTATTTTTGGAGCTATTGGAATGAGCCGAAAATATAAAAAGAAAAAGCTAAAAGGATTGGCAATATCTGGTATGGTCTTAGGGATATTGGATGTTGTTTTATTACTTATATTTCTAGCATAATTTAGGATTTGTGTAATGAAAAGAATATTATTTACATTATTACTTTGCTTACCTATTCTTGTTATTGGACAGAGCTCAAAATACACTCATTCTTTGAAACTTGGTATCAATGGGCTTATTCCAATAAATGAGAAAGACGCACCATATAAAACATCTGGTTTTGGAATAAATGCCGGCTATTCTTTTCAATTAGCTTTATCAGATAATTTGTATTATACTCCATCCATATCATATAGTTATATTTCAGAAACATATGAAGATGATTTCTGATTTGAACCTTATATAAATCATTATCATTTTATAAATATTGGGCAACAAATTGGATTTAAATTGAATGAGAAATTTATGCTCAATACAGGAATTTCATTTGATTTTGATATACCATTGGAACAAGAAAGTGAAAAAGTTAAAATAGGAGAATTTGAAGATTTTCATTATTATTTGTCTTATACAATTGGAGCGAAATACGATATTCATCCCAATTACTTTGTATTTACAGATTTAAGGATTCCCATTTACTTGTATCAAAAAAGTAACTTGCTAAACAACTCATTAGGAATATCTACAGAAAGATATTTGTTAAATTCTAATCAGTATTTAACCATTGGAATTGGATTAAACTTATAGTTTCTTTTTCAAAAACTTTGCCGTAAGCGATTTCTTATTTTTTATTAGCATTTCAGGGGTGCCTTCAAAAACCACTTTTCCACCTTTATCACCACCTTCTGGACCAAGGTCAATCACCCAATCGGCACATTTTATAACATCCATATTATGCTCAATGCAAATAATGGAGTGCCCTTTTTCAATTAGTGCATAAAAAGAATTTAGCAGTTTGTTTATATCATGAAAATGCAAGCCAGTGGTTGGCTCATCAAAAATAAAAAGCACTTTTTCTGGGGTGTTTCCTTTTCCTAAAAAGGAGGCGAGTTTAATCCTTTGTGCCTCACCGCCACTTAGGGTATTTGAGGATTGCCCCAAAGCCACATAGCCCAAACCAACTTGCTGCAATGGGCTTAATTTTAAAGCGATTCTATCTGCACTTTGTTCAGTAAAAAAATCAATGGCTTCATCAATTGTCAATTTCAAAATGTCCGCAATATTTTTATCATGGAATTTTATTTCCAAAATTTCATCTTTATACCTTTCTCCTTTACAATCCTCACAAAGCAAATGCACATCTGCCATAAATTGCATTTCAACTGTTATTTCTCCCTCTCCATGGCAATGTTCACATCTGCCACCATCTACATTAAAGGAAAAGAATCCGCTTTTGTAATTTCTGCTTTTTGCTAGTGGTTGGTTTGCAAACAAATTCCGAATATCATCAAATGCTTTTATGTAAGTTACAGGATTAGAACGAGAAGATTTTCCTATTGGATTTTGATCGATAAATTCAATTTTTCTCAAACTTTCTGTATCCACAGAAATTTTATCGAAACTCCCCAATTTTTTACCGAAAATTCCTAAATAATTAGAAATAGCAGGATAAAGCACTTGCTTTATTAGGGAAGTTTTCCCTGAACCACTAACCCCTGTAATTAAGGTAAGTCCGTTTAACGGAAAATCAATATTCAGATTTTGCAAATTATTCTGTCGAATTCCTTCCATCCGAATTTTATTATTCAATGTTCTTCTTTTTTCTGGAAGAGGAATCTCAAGTGTGCCTTTCAAATATTTTGCCGTTAAACTATCTTTACTTTTTGCAATATCTTTCAACTTTCCTTGATAAACTAACTTTCCTCCGTTTCTTCCAGCATCCGGTCCAAGATCAATTATTTGGTCGGCACTACCCATAATTTCCTCATCATGCTCCACCACAATAACCGTATTATTGATATCTCTTAACTGATGTAATACTGTAATTAATTTCTGAGTGTCATTAGGGTGCAAGCCAATACTTGGCTCATCCAAAATATACATAGAACCTACCAAACTACTACCCAATGAGGTTGCCAAATTTATTCTTTGCGATTCCCCACCGCTTAGGGTATTTGATGGTCGTGCAAGGGTAAGGTAAGAAAGTCCGACATTAGAAAGAAATGATAGGCGATTCTTGATTTCAATGACTAATCTGTCTGAAATCTTTTTATCATGCTCATTCAATTTTAACTGATTGAAAAACTTAATGGCTTGTTCAATATTCATACTCACAATATCAGCAAACGATTTTTTACAAATCTTTACAAAATGCGCCTGTTTTCTAAGTCGTGAACCATTACATGCCGTACATTTTGTTTTCCCTCTATATCTAGCAACTATTACTCTGTTTTGTATTTTATATTTATCACTTTCCAATTTTGTAAAAAATTGATTGATGCCTTTGCATTTATTTCTTCCATTCCACAAAATATCTAACTCCTCTTTGCTCAACTCATTGTAAGGCCTGTGAATTGGAAAATGAAAATCACTTGCTTTTATGATAAACCTGTCTTTCCACTTTCCTAATTTTTCTCCTTTCCAGCAACTAATTGCCCCCTGATAAACCGAAAGCGTTTTGTTTGGTACAACCTTATTTTCATCCACACCTAGCATGCTTCCGAATCCTTCACATTCTTTACAAGCCCCATAAGGATTGTTAAAAGAAAACAAATGTATTGAGGGCTTTTCAAACTCTAATCCATCCATTTCAAAACGATTGGAAAAAGGATAATCCTTCCCTTCAATTTCTATTATACAATCCCCATTTCCTTCATAAAATGCAGTTTGGATAGAGTCAGAAATTCTATTCTTATTATCTTCACTGTTGTCAGTAATTATTCTATCAATTACCACCCAAACATCTTCTTGTTTTGCTTTTATTTTTTTATCCAACAATTGTTGAATTTTACTCATTTCTCCATTTATGCGAACCCTTGAAAAACCCTGTTGTTGCAATACGGATAAAATACCATTCCCATTGTTACTACTTTTATAATTTGCGAGAATAATACATTTTGTACTTTTAGGAAAATTAAGAATGAAGTCACATACATCACTTACGCTATCTTTGGTTACTAGTTTCCCTGAAATAGGAGAGTAGGTTTTGCCAATTCGAGCAAATAAAAGGCGTAAATAATCATTAATCTCAGTAGTTGTTCCAACTGTCGATCTCGGATTTTTAGAAATGACTTTTTGTTCAATAGCAATGGCAGGGCAGATGCCTTTTATTTCCTCCACATCTGGTTTTTGTAGTTTCCCTAAAAACTGCCTTGCATAGGATGAAAGACTTTCAATGTACCTTCTTTGACCTTCTGCAAAAAGGGTGTCGAAAGCCAAAGTAGATTTTCCAGAACCAGAAACCCCAGAAATAACCACCATTTTATTTTTAGGGATACTAAGAGAGATATTTTTTAGGTTGTGAAGTTTTGCTCCCTTTATAATGATGTTTTTTTGTGTATTTTCTTCTTCTTTTGGCATCTTATTTTTTACAGAATTTGCAAATTTATACATTTGGATTTGTTTATTTCAAAAAGAAGTACTATATTTGAAATTTAATTCAAGCAAATTTTAACAAAAACCAGCAATATAGAAGCATAACTACTTTATAAAATTTATTAATCAAAAAAAGTAATTATGTTATTAAGTAAGCTGTCCGACAGAGAGTTAGTTGCTCTTTACCTTGAAGGAAATTCTAAAAGTTTTGAAACATTAATACAAAAGCACAAAAATAAAATTTATGCTTTTATATTATCTAAAATCAGAAATAGAGATCTTGCAGAAGATATCTTTCAAGATACTTTTATAAAGGTAATTAATTCTCTTTTAAAAGGAAAATACAATGAAGAAGGTAAATTTCTGCCTTGGGTAATGCGTATTGCTAACAATTTAGTAATTGATCATTTCCGTAAAGCAAATAAAATGCGAACTATTACTCCAACCAATGAATTTGATATTTTTGATGTGCTTAAAGATGGAGAAAAAAACATTGAAGATAATTTGATAAATGATCAGATTCATAAAGATTTAAGAAAATTAATTGAGCATTTACCAGAGGATCAAAAAGAAGTTTTAAAAATGCGTTATTATTCTGAGTTGAGCTTTAAAGAAATTTCAGAAAGTACAGGCGTAAGTATCAATACTGCTCTTGGGAGAATGCGTTATGCACTTATTAATTTACGAAAACTTATAGATTCGCATCAAGTAGATTTGCAAATAAGCTAAAAAAGTAAATCCTATAAAATAATAAAAGTTGTTTTTCGTTAGCTAAGGTATGAAACCAATACTTTATTTATATGAAAAACAACTTTACTCTTTTAAAAGTGTTAGACCAACTAGCTTTAAGTCAAGGGAATGACACTAAAAAACGAATGATAACTGAAAATACGCAAGCCCCTAAAAAGGAAACAATCAGGAATATAATTGCGTATGCTAAATCAGTTAAATGCTATAAAACCAAATCAATCGATAAGGTTTTATTTGTGCTAAACTAAGTGGTTTTGGTTAGCAAAGAGAGTCGGACAATTGTTCGACTCTTTTTTTTAAGGGTCTGTTTAAAGATTTTCTAGACAAATAGAAATAAGATGAAATTAGTAAATAATTATGCATGTGATAGTTTGCAAGCTATTAAAGAAATGATGGAGCAATTTTGCGTTAGTTTGCCCACAAAAGAATACCTTTGAACAATGCTGAAACAATTATTTTTTTTAATATTTCTTTTCTCTTTTTCGTCTGTTTTTAGTCAAAACAAAACCGAGCAATATATTGCAAAATATAGTCAGATTGCTATTGATGAGATGAACATATACCATATTCCAGCATCCATTACTTTGGCACAAGGAATTTTAGAATCAGGAAATGGAGAAAGTAGATTGGCAACAGAAGGAAAAAATCATTTTGGGATAAAATGCCATGACAATTGGAATGGCAAAACCATAATTGAGGATGATGATGAAAAAGGGGAGTGCTTTAGGAAGTATAGTAAAGTATCAGAATCATACAGAGATCATTCTCTTTTTTTAACTGAAAGAGGGCGCTATTCTTTTTTGTTTGAGTACAAACAAACAGATTATAAAAAATGGGCAAAGGGACTGAAAAAAGCGGGTTATGCTACCAATCCTAAGTACCCTACATTACTGATTGATTTGATAGAAAAGTATGATTTGAGTAGATTTGATAAAGGTGCAAAAAGCAATAAGAATTTATACTTTGCACATTCTTACGGTTTGCCTTATTTAAGTGGAGTAGGAGCTTATTATTTTAATAGAAAATCACTTTATTATTTAGAAGCAAATACTTCCTTTGCATTTAGTGAAGCAAATTTTGGGTATAATTACCAACTACTTTCAAACTTCTATTCAGGAGCAAATGCAGGAATTATTTATTTGCCTACAAAAGAAAAAGCTATTGTGCCTCAATTATCAGCAGAATTGATGTATAAAAAAGCAACTAAAAATAAGCGTTTCAATTCAGTGTTAATAAGAGGAGGAGTACAATTGCCCTTAGCGGAAATGGATTATGAATTTGTTCCTTACCTAAGAGTGACTTATCTTTTAAGGTAACTACTCAATCTCAAAATTGTAAAGGAAAGCATCACGACTAATTATCAAATTTAGTTTTCCATCTTTATCAATATCCCCAACCTTAGCAAAACCATCAGTAATAATTGGCGTACCTTCCTTAATTTCACCATCTTTCCACACATAAAGCTCTTTATCGGTTATCACAATAATATTTTCCTTAAAAGTAGATATTTCTTTAATGCTATTGGCTACTTCAAAAGAGTGGAGAAGTTTAAAATTCTCATCTACCACAAAAACAGTTTTATCATTAGTATAAATAAATTCTTTATCGATTTTTGTATCAATACTATTAATAATAAATAGGGAGTTTTTAGTCAAATTAGGTAGTGGAATTTCTGTAGCATTTCCATTAACATTTCCAATCCAGAGTTTTCCTTGGTTTGTAATACCGTAAAGCGTACCTTTTTTGCTAATTTGTAGAGGGTAATTTGTAAAATGAGCAATATCATTAAAAGCAACTCTTCTGCTTCCATTTCTGGCTAAAAGAACTAATTTTTTATTTTTATCTGGATACAAAATATAGTCCTTTCCATTTTTTGTAAAATGCTGGGATTTTTCATTCACAATAGAGTTTGTTGCTTCAAATTTCCATCCTTTTACTTCTTTTCCTTTTTTGTCAAAATTGTAGAGTTTTCCGTCTTCTGCTGCAACAATAATTCTATAATTTCTGTTTTTGGAGTAATCGAAAATGGCATGCGGGCTTGTAGCATTTGAAGGTAAGGTTTTAGGGAAATCATCTACTGCTCTTCCCAATCTGTCAATAATATAAATCTTCTCTTTGGTATTAAAAAAGATTTGTAATTTCTTGTTCTTATAGAAATCAACTTGAGAAACTTCCCCCATTATTTTTCCTTCTATTTGTTCTTCCCATAGCTTTTCCCCACTAGTAGAAAACAGATAAATTTTATTGCTATTATCTTGCACAAACACTTGCTCTTTTCCTGTCCTGTAATCAGAAATTATCTGTGGTTTTATTGCAAAGCTAGAATCTAATTGCCCATACCATTCTTGCTTTAAATCTTGTTTAAAATCTTTATCGTAAAACAAAATAATATTGTTTAAAAATAGTGGATTTCCAACATTTAATTGATAGGAAAATGCAGTGAATTTTTGCAAAGAATCCTCATTTATAGCATATAAATTCTTCCACTTTTTATTTAAAGCATTGTTTAGTTTCTCAGCTGATTTTCCAGGGTTTACATAAAAGAAAAGATTCGATTTTCCAGATATTTGCTGCTGAAATTTCTGAAAATGTTTACTCTGGCTTAAAGTGTTATTACTAGAATAATTATCAATTATATATTCAAGTGATGCAGGGCTATTCCCAAAAATAAGATAATCCTCAATAGCCACAAAATAGGCATTTTCTTTTACCAAAAATATATCTCCAAAAAGAAAAGCAAGCAAGTTAGATTGGGCAATATTATAAATACTAAATCCATCATGTTCAGATTTATTTTCTCCACTAATAAGTCCGCTTAAAAAGATAGTGGATTGCTGAATGTCTGTAACTTTGATAAAGGAAAAACTTTGTAGAAAATCATCTTTGCTTTTTGAGGAGAGATTAAATGTTCCTATCTCATCATCTACATATCCGAGAAATTTATTTATCTCAAAATTGTATTTTTTTAGCAAATATTTTTTTTGTTTTTCCCAATCGTAAAAAGCATTGTGTTTTTGTAAAAAGATGTTTTTCTTATCTGTAAAATCTCGAGCATTACTTATACAAATCTCAAAAAGAATAGAAGTGTTGTGTGGGAGAACCTTACAAATATCATGGCTTCCTGCTTTCTGGTTTTTTAGTGTACTTAAAAAATTGTCCTTATCGTTTGTGTGTAAAAGTCCATTGGCGAAAAAGGAGTTGTTTTTAATAAAAATATCGGTTGCAGCCCAATCCGAAAAATGGTTCAAGAAAATGTTTTTCTTTTGCTTTTTAGTGCCATAAATTTCAGATAAGTCAATCAAATTATTAAAATTATAGTATAAGTTGGCAATGGCATTATTGCTTGTAGTTTCTTTTAATTTTTTAAAAGTGACATTATTTAGTAAATTGCTTTTCGAACTAAATTGCCTAATAGCGTCTTGTACTAAAACTTTTGATTTGCTTCCAAAAATTACTCCTTCTTTCTCTGCCATATAATAGGTTGTAGAAGGAAGTGTTAACTCAAAAATAGCTTCATTTTCATATGTGTGTGTAACAATTTTATTACTATTTATTTGCAAAAAAGTAAAAGCAAAATCTTTAATATTTACCTTTTTAGTTGTAGATATCGAAAACAAAACTGCAGCATCATTATAGCTTGATTTATGGGTAGAGAAATAAATGGTTTTTATTTTTTTTTGTTCGGATTTGTTAAAGAGATTTATTATAGAATCTAAAGAATGAATATTGTTTTGCAAACTTTTCACATAATTTGCTTGATTGCACTTTTCCCAAATTTCTGAGTTATTTAATTTTTTACTAAAATCTTCTATATTATTTATTTTTAGAATAAGTGAAGCATTTCTTGGGATTATTATAAAAGGAGAAGTGGTTTTATCAGATAGCTGCTTATAGTTTTTGTATCCGAAAAAGAAAATAAAACTTACTAAAAGTAGAAGAATTAAGATTTTAAGATGTTGGCTTTTCATTAAAGGGTTAGTTTGAGCTGCAAAGGTAAAAGTTTAAAACTTTTTCTGTGGTATTTTGTGCTGCCGTAATTAACAATAGATTGTCGGTGAATTTTTGTTGGATATCCTTTGTTATTTTTCCAGTCAAACAGAGGGAATTCTTGGTGCAATTCTTGCATCAATTTATCTCTGTAAGTTTTCGCCAATACGGATGCTGCTGCAATAGATGTGTATTTTGCATCTCCTTTTATAATGCATTTGTGGGCAATGTCTTTAAAAGCATGAAATCGGTTGCCATCTATAAGGAGTAATTCCGGCTTTGTTTTTAATTTATTTATGGCCAAATGCATGGCTTTTATGGATGCGTTTAAGATGTTTATTTTATCAATTTCTTCATTCCAAATTATGCCAATCCCCCA
The DNA here is from genome assembly GCA_014381465.1 of Flavobacteriales bacterium. Lineage (GTDB taxonomy): Bacteria > Bacteroidota > Bacteroidia > Flavobacteriales > BACL11 > DUAL01. The sequence goes on from JACNLP010000023.1 coordinate 18,526, forward strand.
AGCAATAGCTTCTTTTTTTATTACTTTTTCTAATATATTTCTGTTTTTTTTACTCAATTGCTTGGAGTCATTCAAAAGAGGATGCTTAAAGCTTTTTGGTAAAATAACAGATGCCGCAACAACTGGGCCTGCCAAACAGCCCCTTCCTGCCTCATCACATCCGGCTTCTATTTTATTGCTAAAACTATTTTTTAACATGGAAGATTCTGCTCTAATATTTCCCAAACTTCATTTGCTGCTTTGTCCCAAGAAAATTCGTTTTTTCTAATTTTACAATTTTCTATTAGTTCTTCCCTTTTTTCGTTATTTATGTACATTTCTTTCATGGTATTTGCAATACTATCTATGTCATTCGGATTGGCGTAAATGGCAGTATTTCCTGCAATCTCAGGAAGGCAAGAAACATCAGAAGTAATAATTGGACTGTGGCAAAACATGGCCTCAGCAAGTGGTATGCCAAAGCCCTCAAAATGAGGCACAAAAGTAAGTGCAATGGCAGATGCTGCAATCTTACTTAATTCTTTTATATCTTTTCTGCCCAAAAAAAGTATGCGTTTTTTGTGTTCTAATTGCTCAAATACTTGCTTGGTGTTATCATTTTTCCACATGGGTTCGCCAATTACAAGCAGCTTAACATCCGATTTTGTTTGCTCGCAAAACTGATTAAACGCCTTCATTAAATTAATGATATTTTTTCTAGGGTGCAAGGAGCCAACAAAATAGAAATAATCAGAGCCATTTGCATATTTATCTTTTACCTCTTTCTTTTTCGTTTCTTCAAGGGGTTTATACAGTTTATTAGCGCCATTATAAATTGCACTTATTTTTTCTTTCTCAATACCGTATTGCTCTATAATATCTTTTTTTGACTGCTTTGAAACCGTGATTATTGCATTTGCTTTTTTGGCAAATTTAGGTGTAAAATATTGGTAGTATTTTCTGGTTAAAAAAGGCAATTGTTCTGGGAAATATTCAAAGTTCAAATCGTGAATAGTGAGTACAGTGTTTACTTTTGCATTTAAAGAAAGGTAACCGTCAGGAGAAAAGAATAAATCGATATTGTTTTTGCTCAGAAATTTTGCAACAGAAAACTCAAACCACCAATACCACAAAAAAGGATGTCGAGCAGCTGGTGATAGAACAATGGGTTTTACATTCTTTTCAAAAAGGAAATTAGCACTAAACGGCCTGTCAAACAGAAAATAAAAATCATGCTCAGGATGTTGCTTAACCATTCGTTTTACAATCTCGTAGGTATACCAGCCAATTCCTTCTAATTTATCTTTAAGAAGTAGGCGTGTGTTAATTGCGATTTTCATAGGCAATAAAAATATATATTTTTCATTATGATTGTTGTAGATTTGCAACTTACTTATCAAAAACGAAATTTGAAAGAATATATATACAAATTATTATTACTAATTTCCAATTCTGAACTTTTAAGCAAAGGAAGTACTGCATTTGTTTTTAAGATTGGAGGAATGCTTTCCATCTACTTTTTTCATTTTTTTTTGGCAAAGTTTGCTGGGGCAGAAGCCAATGGAATTTTTTCTACTTTCTTCACACTACTTAGTATAATTGCTGTTTTATCTATTTTGGGTTTGGATACTTATCTATTGAAAAAACTTGCCGACCTTAATTCCAAACAGCAGTGGGGAAGTTTAAAGAATACTTATAAAAAAGCAATAGGTATTGTATTTACAATTAGTTTTACGCTATCCCTTTTGCTGTATCTTCTTTTTACAAATGGATTTCTCGATTTTTACAAGCAATCAGAAATTGTTTTTTATTTGATTTTTACCATTATTCCTTTTTCTGTTTTACACATAAATGCAGAGGCATTTAGGGCGATAAAGAATATCAAATTATTTTCCTTTTTCAAAAATTTTTCTATTTTCGGATTGGCAACCATTGCCTTATTGTTTACTACTAGTGCCAATCAAAATATAGGGGTGTTTGCATTTGCCATTAGCGTGATTATTTTAGCTATTATTAGCATTATTTTATGGCTAAGAACTACCGCTAAACTATCCTCTGCTTTACAAGAGTCTATTCCTATTTCTTCCATGCTTAAAGAGTCATTTCCTATGTTTTTGTCTGGCTCACTTTTTTTACTTATGAGCTGGGTAGATATCTTGATGTTAGGGTTTTTTAAGGGACAAACTGATGTTGGAATTTATACCATTGCTTTAAAACTTGCAGGACTTACCACACTTATTTTATTTGCAACAAATACTATTTTGGGCCCTAAAATTTCAGAATTATACCACAATAAAAAAATGGATTCTCTTGCTAAAACGGTTCAAAATGCTGCTAAATTTACTTTTGTTTTGAGTATTCCAATTCTTTTAATCATTCTTTTATTTCCAGAATTTTTATTGCAACTTTTTGGTGATGAATTTAATACAATATCAGGGAAAGATACTCTAGTTGTTTTAGCTATTGGGCAGATGATAAATGTATTTTTCGGGGCTGTAATTTATATACTAGACATGACTGGAAAGCAAACCATATCTAGAAACATCTTACTATTTACCGCCTTTATCAATATAGCACTGAATTGGTGTTTAATTCCAATTTATGGGATACAAGGAGCGGCAATAGCAACTGCTATTTCTATATTATTCTGGACAGTTTTAGGAGCAGTATATGTGAAAAAGTATTTCAACTTTTATGCTTTTCCTTTTTTTAAGAATTAAAAGATGTATTTTCGCCAAAATAAATTTTTTTAAAATGACAAATAATAACTTTTTAGATAACATTTCACTTTTTTCGATTTTATACAAATGGAGAAAAAAGATAATTACAATTTCTTTTGCTGCCGCTATCATTGCAGCTGTTGTTTCCTTATTTATAACTAATAAATATAAATCGGAAGTAATCCTTTTCCCTACTATGAATCTTTCAAGCGGTAAGGCACTTCTAAATGAGTATAACGACTTTTTGGAAATAGGAGAGGAGGAAGAATTGGAGCATATGATGCAAATCTTGCAATCAAATGATATTAAACAGAGAGTAGTTACAAAATTTGATTTAATCAATCATTATGAGATTGACGCAAGCAAAGAGAAACACTATGCAGATTTGATGAAAAAATATGATGAACATGTAGAATTTGGAATCACAAAATATTCCTCCATCAGAATAGCGGTGCTTGACAAACAGCCACAAATGGCTGCCAATATTGCCAATGAAATAGCATCCCTTATCGATACTGTAATGAATAATTTACAAAAATCAATGGCTCAGCAAGGATATCAATCCTTAATTAGAGATAGAGATTTTATAGTAGGGGAGATTAAAATTATGGAAGATTCCATAGCAAAAATTAGAGCTTTTGGGATCAATGACTATGAGTCCCAAGCAGAAGTATTGAATGAGCAATGGGCAAGGGCTAAAATTGTGAATAACCATTCGGCAGCACTAGTCATTGAAAAGATGTTAGCAACACTTTCTATTTATGGAGGGCTATATGTTAGCATTAGAGATCAGTTAATCTATATCCGTGGAAATTTAAACCATATAAATAAAAAGATAAACGAACATAAGTTAACGGCAGAAGAGCAATTGGAGCATAAGTTTATTGTAAATGCTGCTGTGCCAGCCCTTAAAAAAAGCTACCCTATTCGTTGGCTAATAGTGCTAACAACTGCTTGTGCAAGCGCACTTATGATGATTGTTTTAGTTGTTTTGAAAGAGCAAATAAAGCAAGTTCAGAATAGTTAAATGCTAAGTAAAATACAATCATATTGGGTTGTATTTTTTACAGCAGTATTTGTTGTTGCCAATAGCATACTTGTGGCTAATGAGTTTTATTGGCTCAATATTCTGCCTATCATTATTGCCATTGTTCTATTAGCATTTCTTTCCTTAGAATATCTACTACTTATTATTGCTTTTTTCACTCCACTTTCTATAAGTTTGGAGGGCTTGGATTTGGGCGGTATTGGGATGTTTGTCCCTACCGAGCCACTTCTTTTTGGGTTATTGCTTCTGTTTATATTGAAATTACTTTCAGGAGAAAAATTGGACAAGAAGCTTTTAAGTTATCCGATTACTTATGCTATTTTTTTTTATTTGATTTGGATGGGTTTTACAATTATCACCAGTGAGATTCCTTTGGTTTCTTTTAAGTTTTTGTTGTCGAGATTGTGGTTTATTGTTGCTTTTTATTTTTTAGGAACGCAACTTTTTAAGAAGCAGAAAAATATTAGAAATTTGCTTTGGCTTTACCTTCTTCCGCTTTGTTTTGTAATTTTAAATACAAGCTTTAAGCATGCTCAGTTTCATTTTGATTTGGAATCTTCTCATTTGGTAATGTACCCTTTTTTTAAAGATCATACTAGATATGGAGCTGTAATAGCCATGTTACTACCCATGGCAATTTATTTGCTTTACACCAGAAAAAGAAGGGGAGTAGTTATTGGCTTAATCGCCATTTTGGTTTTAGGATTGGTATTGTCCTACACTAGGGCAGCATGGGTAAGTTTGCTTGGTGCTGTTGCTTTTGCATTTGTTCTCAAATTCAGGATTCGTTTTCGCACTTTTGTATCTATTGCAGTAGTTGGCGTTGGGGTTTTGCTTTTTTCTTGGAGTACTATCATCATGAGTTTAGAAAAAAACTCACAAGACTCTTCTTCCACATTGAGTAAACATGTAGAATCGGTTTCTAATATATCGACAGATGCCTCTAATTTGGAGCGAATAAATAGGTGGAATTGCGCCATTAGAATGTTTCAGGAGCGACCGATTGTAGGTTGGGGTCCTGGAACTTATGCTTTCCAGTATGCTCCTTTTCAAAGGGCTGGTGAGAAAACAATAATTAGTACGAACCAAGGTGATTTGGGCAATGCCCATTCTGAGTTTTTAGGACCATTAGCAGAATCAGGGATTTTAGGGATGCTTAGTTTTTTAATTTTGATGTTGACTGTTTACTACAAAGGGATGCAGCTTTATTATCATCTTCCAAATGGCGATTTGAAGAATTTGATATTCTTCACACTACTTTCCCTTACTACCTATTTTGTGCACGGATTTTTGAACAACTTTTTGGATACTGACAAATTAGCTGTTCCTTTTTGGGGATTTATAGCTATAATTGTTGCAGTAGATATTTATCACAAAAAAGAAGTTAGTTAGGGATAATTCCCATTTTTGGTTTTGTTCTTGTTGGGCTTTTATTGTTAGGATTAGCCACTGCCACATCATTTTTTAATATCCATTTTCCATTACTGTATTGTAGAGCATTATAAGTGCCATCAGGAACATAATATTCATGCAAACCCTCCAAATCTTTTTTCATGGGAATAAGATGATCAAATACGATTCTTTTTTCTTTTTCCTGATAACGAACGCTAATTGTAGAAGTTGAATTATATTCAAGAATAAATCTTTTAGAGGTTGATTTACCATCTTTAAAAATGAATGCCCCAAATTTTACTTTCTCTCTCCCAGCGAAATACATTACATCAATAATTTTTTTTGTGCTGACATCATTGTTGCCATCCCAACCAAGTAGCGTATAATATTTTCGTCCTTTCTTTTTGATGTAGATAATTTCGTAGTAAAGTGCTCCAAACCAATTTTCATTATCCAATTGCTTATTTTCTGGTCTTCTGATGTTTTCTGAATTATCATTTAACGGAATTATCTCATATCTTTTTTTTGATTTATTTTTGTAGTGTACAAAACCAAAATACTGATAAGTACCATTATCTTTTTTTAGAATCCAAGTGTAAATCCGCACTTTATTATCAGAAGAAGTTTTAATAGAAATTGTTTTTAGCGAATCAAAAGGATAAATAAAAGAACGCTCAAATTGTAAAACTTCTTTTAGTGTAGAAATAAAAGCATTATTAGCATCTATTTTGATTATTTCATTTTCACCATTCATGATGCTGTGTGCCATTACTTTGAGGGTATCCTCATATTCTGCAATCAGTTGTTTGGAAACCTTTTGCGAGAAAACATTATTTACAATTAGTGTAAAAAAAAGCAGAAAAATAATTTTTTTCATTTGTGAAAATCTATTTTTGCACAAAGATAAATAAATGATGAACTTTAAAGAAAGAATAAATGCTTTTAGTGAGTTGGGGAATTACTTTTCCAATGGATTAGATGATGAGTTTACTGAAAAAATAAGAGAAGCAGAAATAAAGAATCCTTGGTTTACAACAGAAAATCAAAAACAAGCTATTTATGTTTGGGGGGAGCAACTTACAAATGAAAACCTTGATGCTTGGCTTTCGCCTTATCATCTGTCAGAGAATAAAAAGCCAAAAAATGTGCTGATTATTATGGCTGGGAATATACCGCTTGTGGGGTTTCACGATTTTTTATCTGTTTTAATTAGCGGGGATAATGCAGTTATAAAAATGTCTGTTAATGATAATATTTTGTTACCCTTTATAATTAAAAAACTAATAGAAATAAACCCTGAATTTGAGAAAAAGATACAATTTGTAGAAGAAATTAAAAACAAAAAGTTTGATGTAGTAATTGCAACTGGCTCTGATATGTCGGCTAAGTATTTTGATTATTATTTTAAAAATGCCAAGAAAATAATCAGAAAAAATAGAAAGTCAGTTGCTATTTTAGATGGCACTGAAAGTAAAGAAGAACTTGGGCTTCTTGCAAAAGATGTTTTTTCTTACTTTGGCTTAGGCTGCAGAAATGTGTCTAAAATTTTCTTACCAAAGGGATATGATTTAGATCAATTATTTGAGGTGTTTTACCCGTATCAAGAAGTAATAGAACATAAAAAATATAGTAATAATTACGATTATAATAAAGCTGTTTATCTGATGGGGAATTATGAGATTACTGAAAACGGATTCCTGCTTTTAAAGGAAGATTCTTCTCTGCAATCACCACTTGCTATGTTGCATTATGAGTTTTATTCCAATATAGAAAAAGTTGAAAGTTTTATTGCTAAAAATAAGCAGCAGCTACAATGTATTGTTTCCAAAGACCATATTGCTTTTGGGCAAACGCAAAAGCCCAATCTTTGGGACTATGCTGATGGAGAGGATACTATTGAATTTTTGAGAGAGGAAGAATAAAAAATATTCCAAAAACGAGATATCTCACACAAGGTTCGATATGACAATATTTTTTAATTGCTACATTTTCTTCTTATTAGCACATCTTCAAGTTTATAGTTTTGGTTCATAAAAAATAGTCCAAAAACAAGATATCTCACACAAGGTTCGATATGACAACATTTTTTAATTGTTACATTATTTTTCAATTTTTCCATTATCTCAATACTATTTATATATTTGCCCCATATTAGTACACCAAATAGGTGTAAAAGGGAATGAGGTGTGAATCCTCAACTTTACCAGAAGCTGTAAAGTCCACTAGATTTTAGAGACCACATTGCCACTGTTTATCAAATGGGAAGGCCACTCTAAAAAGGACCAAGTCAGAAGACCTGCTAAGTAAACAAAACCGAATCGTTTCTGGTTAAAACGGCAGGAAGATGAAACATTTTTTAACAAACATATTACTCTATTTTGGACTATCAGTTAATCTGCTGGCGCAAACTACTTTGGATACCATTTACCTTCCGGAAGTAAAGCTAATTGAAAGCAAAATACAAACCCATTCTATTGGAAGTAAAACAGAAACTATTTCTACTATTTTATTAGGAGAAAGCAAGACCCAAACCCTTGCCGATTTCCTTACTAAAAATGGCAGTATTTTTATCAAACAATATGGCGCTTTGGCTACTCCTGCTTTTAGAGGAACGGCTGCCTCACACACCCTCTTTTTATGGAACGATATTCCTTTAAATTCCCTTTCCACAGGGATGATTGATATGGGCTTATTGCCTGCTAATTGCTTTGACCAATTGCAAGTTGCTTACGGAGGTAGTTCATCCATTTTTGGAAGTGGCGCCATTGGCGGAAGTATTCACCTTGATAACATTGTTGCTTTTCAAAAAAAACAGGAAATAAAACTTGCTTATGAAGTGGGTTCCTTTGGCTTAAAATCTAGAAATTTAGAATTGAAACACGCTAATAAGAGGAACTTTCTAAAAGTAATTTATAGTAAAGTAGAGGATGAAAACAACTTTTCCTTTATCAATACCGTGAAAAGAGATAATCCTTTGGAATACAACAAGCACGCTATGGTAAAATCAGAAAACTTACAAGCTGTTTTCGGCTTTCAATACAATACAAAAAATAGGGTAGAAACGCACTTTTGGAAAGTACAAACAGAAAGGGAAATTCCATCCAATATGACAGTGCCAAATTCTACTGCCATGCAGTATGATGATGCCAATCGTTTTTTGCTAAAATCTTCTCATTCCATAGGTGGAGGAACTCTTAAATTAAAACAAGCATTGATGAAGGAGGACTTTAATTATGTGGATAAACCAAAGAATATAGATAGTAAAATATTGGCAAAAAACTACATCTCCAATGCGGATTATAACTACTGTTTAAGGTACTTTACTTTTAATGTTGGGGCGGCTTTTACCAATAATAATATAGAAAGCAATAACTATAAAAATGGTAAAAGAGAGGAGAATGAAAAGGCAGTTTATTCATCTTTCCAAACTAATTTTAAAGGGTTTTCTTCTGCTATTTCTATAAGAAAGCAAATGCACAGCACTTATGTAATCCCTTTAATTCCATCTGTTGGAATCCATCAAAAACTTACTGACTTCCTTTCTGTTCGTGCCAAAACAAATAAGAATTTCCGTTCACCCACTTTTAACGAAAGGTTTTGGGCAGGACTTGGAAATGCTGATTTACTTACAGAAAATGGATGGAGTCATGAGGCTGGTTTTGATGTAAAACTAAAAGGATTGACAATAAGTGCGACTGCTTTCTCATTAAAAGTGCAAGATTGGATTCAATGGATGCCAAATGCAGTTGGTATTTGGAATGCAGAAAATATCAAACAAGTGTGGAGTAGAGGGATTGAGGGAAATTGTAAAATAAAAGTTCCATTAAATAAAGCTGAAATTTTGTTGATTGGGAACTATCAGTACAACCAATCGACCAACGAAAAAGGGATAAGCGCATTGGATAACTCTATCAGTAAGCAATTGATTTATACGCCATTTCATAAAGGCAATCTTATTTTTATACTGAAAGAAAACAATTTCCAATTGAGCATCAATCAATCTTATAATGGCTCGGTTTTTACTACTTCCGATAATAAGGAAAGTTTAGAGGCTTATCTGCTTTGTGATGTAGCGCTTTTGTATCAATTTCAAGAAGCTCCACTTAGCTTTCAATTGACAATAAAAAATATCAGAAACAAAACTTATCAGCCCTATAAAAATTATCCGGCTGCTGGCAGAGAATTATTATTAACCTTAAATTATATTATTAACTAAAAACAAAAACAATTATGAAAAAACAGTTAAAACAATTAGGAATGATTGCAATGGCAATCTGCACCTTATCATCTTGTAAAAAAGATACACCAACAACATCTGTTACAGAGGGTAATTATGAGCATGGTTACTTTGTGACCAATGAAGGAGGCTTTGGAAGTGGAAATGGATCCATCTCTTTTATTAGCAATGATAACACAGTAGAAAATAATGTGTTTGCATCCATAAACTCTTTCCTTTTAGGAGATGTGGTGCAATCTATGAATATCATTAATGATAAGGCTTATATTGTAGTGAATAATTCTTATAAAATTGAAGTTGCTAATATCGATTCCATGACGCATGTTGCAAGCATTGAAGGAGGGCATTTTCAAAGCCCAAGATATATTTTGCAAGTAGATGAAAACAAAGCCTATGTCTCAGATTGGGGAGGCGGTTTTGGTGGAGCTATTGTTATTATTGATTTAGACAGCAACATACAAACTGATCTTATTTATAATGGCGGTAGTCCTGAGGGTTTAGTAAAGTCGGGCGATAAAGTTTTTACTGCTGATGGTGGTTATGGTTGGTCTGGATCTGCTCCCAGAGTTTCGGTCATCAGTACCATTACAGACGAAATAGAAAGCACCATTGATGTTGGGGATGTGCCAAGGTCTATTCAAGTAGATGCAAATGGAGATGTTTGGGTACTTTGTGAGGGAAAAACAGAATATGATGCTGATTGGAATATTGTTGGGCATACAGCAGGGCAGTTGGTCAAAATAAACGGTACTACTGCTCAAATTGAAGAAACATTTATTTTTGCAGATTCTACTCAGCATCCAAGTAATTTAGTGATTAATGATGCAGGAACAACTTTGTATTTTAGTAACGGAGGTTGGGCAAAAGCCGTTTATGCTTTTGATATTGCTGATACACAATTACCAACTACTGCACTCATAAATAAAAGTTTTTATGGATTAGGCTGTAATGGGGGCTATATTTACGGAACAGATGCTGTGGATTTTGTGCAAAATGGTTGGTCCTACCGATACACTACAAGTGGAGCTATTGTAGATTCAGTGCAAGTTGGTATTATTCCAGGAGGTTATAGTTTTAATTAATCTTGAGTAAGTAAGATTTAGATTTAAAGAGGGAGGCATTTGTCTCCCTTTTTTTATCTTTACCAAAAATTTAAGTCATGAAATTTCTAAAATACTTCCTTCTTTTATCCATAGTAATATCCTCTTGTAAAACAGAAGAAGATGAGCCAACTCCAGAGTTTTCGAAAGATTATGGGAAAGGCATGTATATCCTTACTGATCAGGGAGTTTCTTTTTATAATTTAGAAGATGTTGATTCGCTTAGAGTGATGAAAAATGGTATTTATAAATCGGTAAACAATACAAGTATTTCACAACCCAAAAGCATCACTATTAAAGGAAATCAAGCATTTATTATTGGTGATAAAGTTTATACAGTTGACATTGAAACATTTGGAAGTTTGGGTAGTATTACAGGCTTTTCCAATCCGATAAGTTGCGTAAGGGTGGATAATAATAGGTTGTATGTGGTAGATAAAGGAGATGCTACTGTAAAGGTAGTTGATTTAATCAAAAAAGAAATTCAAAGCCATATTGAAACTGGAGATGGGACTCAGCCAACTAAAATTGTGAATAATTGGTTCAGAACAGTAATTATGAATGGAGGCAGTAGCACAAAAGCAGAAAGAGATAGTTCTATTGTGTCTATCGATTATTTTACAAAATACGATTTTGTTGTGGTAGATGATTTTTCAGGAAAATTAGATGTAGGTTACAATCCAAATAGTGCTGTTTTTGGTACAGATGATTTGTGGGTTTTATGTAAAGGAATTTATGACCCTAATAATCCTGTTGATAATACGCCAGGAACTATTTATCAAGTATGGCCCTATAGTGTTTTGTCCTCTTTTTTTAATAAAACACTTAGTGGCATTTATAATGCGGATAATTTGACAATAAATAAATCAAAAAGCAGACTGTTTTTTACTGCAGAAAATGGAGTGTATATTACGGATTTAGGAATTAATCCTACAGTACATATTCCTGGTATTGATGCTAGTTTTATCGCTATTAACACCGAGTCAATTAATGATAGCACAAATGTAGAATATCTTTATACAAATGATGCTAATCAAAGTGGATTGGTTTTAAAATATGAAGCTTGGACTGGTGACTTTGTAGAATCCATTGTGGTAAATGGAACTGCATTAGAAGTCGCTTTTTACTAATCTTTTCAGATAGTTTATTAGTTGCTATTTATTGGTTACTAGTTTTTTTACTTTTATCTATTCTCTAAAATCCTAGCGGTCTAACATCTATTTTCTATTCTTATTTCATGGTTCTTTTTAAATGTTTCCAAAACCACTTCTGCTTTGCTTTTTGGGACTGCAAATATAAGTTTACATTCTATTTGAAAGTCAGTATTTACAACTTCTAAATCAAATTCTTTTACCAAGCGCATTACATCATTCATTTGAGGATATTTAAAGCTTACCTCATATTGCTCTTTTATAGTTTTTGTAATGATTGTTGCTTCAGATATTGCCTGAGAAGCTGCTGTTTTATAGGAACGAATTAATCCTGGTACTCCTAGTTTTACTCCTCCAAAATAACGAACAACTACAATTAGTATATTGGTTAAATCATTAGATAATATCTGTCCTAAAATTGGTTTCCCTGCAGTAGAGGAAGGTTCTCCATCATCATTTGCTCTTTGTGCAGATTTATCAGGATTTAAGATATAGGCATAACAGTGGTGCCGAGCTGCATATTCTAGTTTTTTTACTTCTTCTAGTTTTTCTTTTACTTCTTGCTCGGAATAAACAGGGTAGGAATAAGCAATAAACTTACTTCCTTTCTCTTTGTAAATTCCAGTAGTATGGGATTTTACTTCTTTGTATGTATCATCCATCATTAGTAGGAAAAGATGTAAATTGCACAAACAGAAAGAATTATTCCAATCCAATTAGTTTTACTGAGTTTTTCCCTGAAAAGAAACATTCCAATTAAACTTGAACTAACTACAACTCCAATACTTACTAGAGGAAAAACTATTGAACTATTTAGGTTTTCATCTCCCAGTGCTCTAAGAAAAAATAAAAGAGAAAAGAAATTAGGAATACCAAAAATTACTCCCCAAAAAACACTTTTTAATTGCAAAGGATTCCTTGTTTTTATTGATTTTACCCCATGAATTATTATTCCACTTAATGATGCCATGAAAAACAATACCATAAAAAATAAATACCCTCCTTCTTCAGGAAATTTCTGTGCAAAATCGTTAAAGATAGAATCAGAAACTCCTTGCCCAACAAAAACTAAAATAATAAGCCATAAGTATTTCTTGTCAAAACTTAATTTCCCTCCCTTAGTTGATGATAAGTAGATGCCTGAAAGTGCTAGAAAAAATGCTATTCCTTTAAGAAGTGTAAAGGTGTCCTCATATAGAAGAATTGCAGCACAAACAGGAATAATTAGAGACATTTTATTAGCAACTGTAGTAATTGCTATTCCTACTTTTTGAGTACCAAATGCGTAAAAGTTAAATACAATTATAAAAAGTGTTCCAATGATAATTGCATGATACAACCAATCAGAATTCAGAATGTACTCTAGTGAAAAGTCTTGTTCCAAAAAGAAGTAAGCGCAAGTGCCTGCTGTAATGTAGTTAAAAATTAACCCTTGCAGATTATCAACTTTATACTTCTCAAACATTTTAAATACAATAATTAAAATGTTGAATAAGAGTATGGTGTAGATTATGTTATACATTAGTAATTGTCTTTAATTTATCACCTCCAATTTCTTCTTCAGAGGTAATCTCTCCTTCAATATTGGGTGACTTTACACCTTCATTTAAAGTTTTGTTTGTAGTAAAAACTCTTGCTTCATCCCATAAGTTATTATCAATAAAGGACTGTAAAGTTGTACTTCCTCCTTCAATAATTACTGATTGAATGTTTAGTTTATATAGTTCTTCTAATATGTTTTCAATCAAATTGTTAAAGTCTATTTTAATAAACTTATTTTCCCTATTTTCTTCTGATTTAATTGAGTTGAAAATTAAAGTATTTGCTTCCGAATTAAAGAGATTTAAGTCTTTATCAAGTTTTAAATATTTATCAATTACTATTCGTGTTGGATTTTTTCCTTCAACCTCACGAACTGTTAAAGAGGGATTGTCTTTTTCAGCAGTAATTCTACCTACTAAAATTGCATCTTCTTCAGCTCTCCATTTATGAACTATTTTTTTAGACTCACTAGAGGTCATCCAAAAAGGTTCTGTTTGATTTTTAGGAGCAATGTAACCGTCCTTACTTTCTGCCCATTTCAGGGTAATGTAGGGTCTTTTCTTTTCATGAAATGTAAAAAATCGTTTATTGAGTACTCTACTTTCTTCTTCTAAAACTCCAACAACAACTTCAATTCCTGCATCTTTCATTTTTTGAATTCCCTTTCCTGCAACTTCAGAAAATGTATCCACACAACCAATAACTACTTTTGGTATTTTATGTTCAATTATCAGGTTAGAGCAAGGTGGAGTTTTGCCAAAATGGGCGCAAGGTTCTAGGTTTACATATAGGGTAGATTTAGATAATAAACTCTTGTCCTTTACACTATTAATTGCATTTACTTCAGCATGCGCTTCTCCATACTTTTCATGATAGCCTTCCCCAATAATATCTCCATCATAAACTATAACTGAGCCTACCATTGGGTTTGGGGATGTATAGCCAATTGCTTTGCTGGCTAATTCAATACATCTTTTCATAAAATTACCCTCATTTTGCATGGCTCAAAAATAGCCAAATTATTACATTTGTCCTGTGGAAAAACTAAGCAATATTATTGGGTATTTTAAAGCTGAACTTTTTGATGTTGCTCAGGAAGGAGAAGTGCTTTCTTGGGCTTACATCACTATTGAGCATTTGTTGGGGTACAATCGTTCGGACTGTATCATTCAAGCAAACAAGGATATTGCAAGTGAAATATCAGATAAAATAAAGCAGATTGTTTTTGATTTGAAAACCAAAAAACCACTACAATACATTCTAGGAGAAACTGAGTTTTATGGTTTAAAATTTAAAGTGAATGAACATACTTTAATTCCAAGACCAGAAACAGAAGAGTTGGTAGATTGGATTTTGCAAGAGGATTTTAAATCAGCTTTAGATATTGGTACAGGATCAGGTTGTATTCCTATTAGTTTGGCTAAAAATTCAAAGGCAATACTTTCTGCTATTGATGTCTCAGAAAACGCATTAAAGGTTGCAAAAGAAAATGCTGAAATGAATGATGTAAAAATCAATTTCATTCAGCAAGATATTTTAAAAGTGGATGCTCTTCCTAAGGTTGATTTAATAGTTAGCAACCCTCCTTATGTACTAGATACGGAAAAAAAATTAATGATGGCTAATGTGTTGGATCATGAACCTCATTTGGCTCTTTTTGTTCCCAATGATAATCCTTTATTATTTTATAAAAAAATAGCTGATTTAGCTGATAAATCATTAGTAAAAGGAGGGAAGTTGTTTTTTGAAATTAATGAGCAGTTTGGTCAGGAAACCATTGCTATATTAAGTGATTATGGTTTTGTTAATATCGAGTTAAAAAAAGATATAAACGATAAAGACAGAATGATAAAAGCTATGAAGAAATAGTTATTTTTGAATTATGAAAAATATAATGTTATTTTGTCTTATTTTCTCTTCTTGTAAATCGGAGTTAAAAATCTCTGAAATTTTAAAAAAATCGGAATTAGCATATAGTAGTTTAGAAAGTTTGAGTGTAGAGTCTCAACTTGATTTTAAATGGCTCTCCAATACAGATACATCTCATTATTACAAAAGTATAAGTTGGGTTAGAAACCCTAAAGATACTTTACATGGCTTAGATATTTTGTCAAAGGATTCTTTTTCAATACAATTATATCGCTATACCCCTGATAGTATTTATTCGTTTAATCTAAGAGATAAAGATAGCACTTATAATGAGGATGTATATATTGGATGGCAGGAGGAGAGAATGAGTTTGTCTCAAGAAATTAGTGCTTATAAATCCATTGATAATGATACTATTATTAAAACAAGATTGGAAGATGAAAAAGTAAATAATAAGAGTTGTTATGTAGTGCAGTTTGTTTATCCTGATGAAGAAAATGAAAAAGACCATTGGGTAAGGTTGTACATTGATAAAAATTCTTTTTTACCTATAAGGGTGGAAAGGAGTATTTTTCTAGTTGATTTAAACGATTTTCAATATACCAATCTAGAAGTTGATGTTTTATCTTCTGATAAAAGTAATATAGCAGATGATATTGAAGGTTTTGAAATTCCGTCATATTTTAATTATAAAAAGAAAGAACCTTGGGTTAGGCCAGAATTATTAGAAATTGGATCAGAACTTCCTGAATTTAGTGGTCTATTAATTGGGGAAGATAGTGTGAGTATTACTGATTATAAAGGTCAGTTTTTGATTTTAGATTTTTGGTATATAGGATGTTATTACTGTGTTAAAGCTATGCCTTTTATGGAAAAGTTAAAAGAACATTATGGGGATAAAATCACTATTCTCGGAATAAATAACAATGATAAAAACATTGAAAAGTTAAAAGAATTTATTGAGTTTAAGGAAGTAACTTATTCAACAATTACAGTTGATCAATCTATACCAAGAGATTTATTTAATATCTATGGTTTTCCTACCATGTGTTTTGTAAATAAGGAAGGAGTTATTGTAGACTATAAATTTGGATATAGAGATTCATTAGATTATTATTTAAAACCAAAAATAGATAGTTTATTAAATTTAAAATAAAATGATTACAAAAGAAGAAATATTAGCTTTTCAAAAGGAGTGGGGAAATGGTATAATAAGCATGAGCAATACCTTTAAGAACGGTGGAGATTATACATCAGAAGCAAAAGAATTTATAAGTAAACTTTATGCTTATGAATCAGAAGGTGTACTTTTTAAACCAACTCTTGCTGTTGATGCTCAATTCAGACTGGATAAGGTAGCAGCACTTTCCTATTTTGTTGGAGGAAATTCTGATTTTGCAGAAGATGGTGGTTTTGCAATTAAAGGTTGGAATAGTGTCAGGTGGGAAAATGCTGGAATTAAAATTACAACTGATTGTGCAATTTGTATGGGTAATTACTACTTTGGAATGGAAAATGAAGAAGATTTAAAAGTTGAATATTCAATTGTACTTAAAAAGATAGATGGTACTTTAAAAATGATTTTACACGATTCACACCTTCCTTATCAAAAATAGATGAGTGAAAGGAAAAGAATAGCATTGCTAAGAAAGGAATTAGCAAATCATAACCATTCCTATTATGTATTGGATAAACCTTTAATTACTGATTTTGAGTTTGATAAATTATTAGCTGAACTACAGTTATTAGAAAATAACAACCCTGATTTATTTGATAAAAATTCGCCAACTCAAAGAGTGGGAGGTGAACTGATTAAAGGTTTTATTGCTGTTAAGCATAAATACAGAATGCTCTCTTTAGGAAATACTTATTCTGCAGAGGATTTATATGATTTTGATATACGATTAAATAAACTAACTGATCAAGCATTTGAATATGTTTGTGAGCTCAAATATGATGGGGTATCCATTAGTTTGACTTATGAAAATGGAGAGCTAGTACAGGCATTAACTAGAGGGGATGGCACACAAGGAGATGATGTAACAGAAAATGTTAAAACAATTAAAAGTATTCCTTTAAAATTACAAGGAGATTATCCTGAAATATTTGAAATTAGAGGGGAAATATTTTTACCCATAGCAGGTTTGCAACAGATGAATGAGCTAAGGATAGAACAAGGATTGGAACCTTATGCTAACCCTAGAAATACGGCATCAGGAAGTTTAAAATTACTAGATACAAAAGAAGTTGCTAATCGCCCTTTGGATTGCTATTTGTATTATTTATTGGGGGATACTTTGCCAAGCAATAATCATTATGAAAACTTGCAAAAAGCAAAGGAGTGGGGTTTTAAAATTCCAAATGAAATAGAAAAATTTAGTACTATTGAACAGGCATTGAAATTCATTAATAAATGGGATGCAAAGCGCCATAATTTACCTTATGAAATTGATGGTATTGTAATCAAGGTAAATAATATTGATTTACAAGAGGAAATGGGATATACTGCTAAATCTCCTAGGTGGGCAATTTCATATAAATTTAAGGCTGAACAAGTTTCAACTATTTTAATTGAAATTACTTATCAGGTGGGGCGTACTGGGGCTATTACCCCTGTTGCCAACTTAGCGCCTGTGCAATTGGCGGGTACAACCGTAAAGAGAGCTTCCTTGCATAATGCTGATCAAATTGCAAAACTAGATATTCGTGAAGGAGATAAGGTTTATGTAGAAAAAGGAGGGGAAATTATTCCGAAAGTTGTGGGTGTGGAACTAAAGGATAGGGATTTGTTTTCTCAGCTAACAGCATATATTACTAATTGCCCTTCTTGTGCTACTGAATTGGTGCGTAAAGATGGTGATGCCAAGCATTATTGTCCGAATAGGGAGAGTTGCCCACCACAGATAAAGGGAAAGTTTGAGCATTTTATCAGCCGTAAGGCAATGAATATTGATGGGCTTGGTAGGGAAACGATAGAACTGCTTATTCAAGAGGGTTTAATTACAGAAATTTCTGATTTATATCAGTTAAAAAAAGAAGATGTATTGCCTTTAGAAAGAATAGCCGAAAAGTCAGCAGAGAATTTAATAGCAGGGATAGAAGCATCAAAAAAGATTCCTTTTGAAAGGGTTTTGTTTGGACTTGGGATAAGGTATGTTGGCGAAACAGTTGCTAAAGTATTGGTAAAACATTTTAAAACAATTGATGCAATAATTAATTCAGATATTGAAACATTGATTGCTGTAGATGAAATTGGAGGAAAGATTGCTGAAAGTGTTAACGCCTATTTTTCTGAGGATAAGAATTTACTTTTAATTGAAGAGTTAAAAGCAGCTGGCTTACAGTTTGTATCTACTATTGAAGATACTTCTAAATCAGATAATTTGGCTGGAGATAAGATAGTTGTTTCAGGAGTGTTTCAGCAATACAGTAGAGCAGAATATAAAAAAATGATAGAAGAACATGGAGGTAAAAATGTAGGTTCTATATCAAAAAGTACTACTTTTGT
>JACNLP010000008.1 GCA_014381465.1 Flavobacteriales bacterium
GCTTGTTTTAAGTCTGCAAAACTTACATTTTCATCAATATACAACCCCTCTACTTGATGAAAAATACAATGCGCTCTTGCTGAAATCGCTTCATTTCTATAAACTCTCCCAGGAGAAAGTGTTCTAATTGGCGGCTTGTTGTTTTTCATATATCTCACCTGCACAGATGAGGTGTGAGTTCTTAAAAGTACATCCGGACTTGTTTGTATAAAAAAGGTGTCCTGCATGTCTCTTGCAGGATGTTCTTCTGGTAAATTTAAAGCAGAAAAGTTGTGCCAATCGTCTTCAATTTCTGGACCTTCACTTACAGTAAACCCAATGCGATTAAAAATTTCAACAATTTGATTTCTTATGAGTGAAATAGGGTGTCTACTTCCTATGTTATCTAAACTAACTGGACGAGAAAAATCGATTTCTTCAGAATTTACATTGCTATCAAAACTATCTTTATGTGCTTCAATTTTTTCTTGAACCGCTTGTTTCAAGCTGTTTATTTTTTGCCCAAATACTTTTTTACTTTCACTTGGAACGCTTTTAAAAGCAGCAAAAAGCGTATTCATTTCCCCTTTCTTTCCTAAAAAATAAAGACGAAAATCCTCCAACTCCATTTTTGATTTTGGTACGAAATTTTCAACTTCTTTTAGTAAACCCTTAACCTTATCTAACATCTTAATAAATTGTATATATTTGCTAATTCAAATACAAAGAAACAATAATTATGTTAAATAAATTTTTTAAATCATTATTAATAGGGGTATTTGCTGTTTTTTTTATATCACTTAACTCTTGCAAAAAGCCAGCCGACACTATAGCCATCATAACAGTTGTTGATGTAAATGGAGATATAGTTCAAGATGCAAGGGTTAGATTACATCAAGATGGACAAATAAGTATGGCAGGACAATATTCCATAATTTCAGACGAGCAATGGACTGATTATAGCGGAAAAACTGAACATGTTTTTGAGCATGAGGCAATCTTAAATGTGGAGGTGAGCAAATGGGTTGGAACAAACGAACTTAAAGGAAATAATGTAATACGATTGCTAAAAAACAAAACCGTTAGTAAAACCATTGAAATCGATTAAGCGAAATAAGTAATAATCGCTTCTTTAATTAATAAATCTTGCTGTTTTCCAGTGAGATTTTTTATTGGTTTTAATTCAACCCAATGCGGCCATCCATCTTCATCCACTTTCTCAAATTTGAAATAACCATAAGGGGTTAGCAATTTACAAACTGCCAAATGCAAAATATCTTGCTTTTCTTCTTTTGTAAAACCCTTTATTCCTTTTTGTAATTCTTGCACGCCAATCAAAAAAAGCACGCCTTTAAGGTCGATATCTTCTGCAATATCTTTTTGTAGTTTTAAAAGTAGGTCAGCCCAGTTTTTACTTAAATCATCCATGGCGGCAAATGTAAAGTTTTAATATCTTTACGCCATGAATTATTTAGATATTGCAATTGCCGCTCCCTTGCTTTACGGATTGGTAAAAGGATTTTCAAACGGATTGATAAAAGAAATAACAGGATTACTTTCACTAGTGGTCGGAATTTATATAGCCCTTAATTTCTCTAATTTATTAGAACCACATTTGAGAGGGGTATTTGACAATTATGAGCAATTCAAACCTTTATTGGCATTCGCCATTTTATTTATTTCTGTTTTATTACTTATTAAATTATTAGGATATTTAGCGGATAAATTGACAAAAGCACTTGCTTTAGGATTTTTAAGTAGGATATTTGGCGGAATATTTGGCATGTTGAAAATTGCACTAATAATTAGTTTTTTATTAATGATTGAATCGAAATTTGAGCTAATTCCACAAGAGAATAAGCAAAGCGCACAACTTTACAAACCAACGGTTAATTTAGTAGAATTGCTTAACCCACATATTGAAAAGCATAAAGGATTATTAGAAGATTTTCAAGAGAGAACAAAGGAAGCAAAAGAGAATATTCAAGAAAAATTTAAGAAAGAATAGCATCAACTCCTGGCAAGAGTTTCCCTTCTAAGTACTCTAACATTGCACCACCACCAGTTGAGATATAACTTACCTTATTCGCCAAACCAAACTTTTTGATTGCAGCAACAGAATCACCCCCTCCAACAAGGGAATAGGCACCCATTTGAGTTGCTTTGCAAATAGCGTTTGCAATTTTCTTTGTTCCTTTTTCAAAATTTGACATTTCAAAAACCCCCATTGGACCATTCCAAATAATCGTTTTAGAAGCTGAAATTATTTCAGAAAAATCTCGAATACTTTTTTCTCCAATATCCAAACCAATCCATCCATCAGAGATATTTGTGATTTCAGAAGTATTGGTTTTGGCACTATTATCAAATTTATTAGCATTTACCGAATCCCTTGGCAGACATAAATTCACACCCTTTACTTTTGCTAAATCAATTAATTCTTTTGCCAAAGAAATCTTTTCTTCTTCTACCAAAGAATTTCCAATATTTCCACCAGCAGCTTTTGCAAAAGTATAAGCCATGCCACCACCAATAATCAAATTATCTACCTTGTCAAGCAGAGATAGAATAACATCAATTTTCCCTGTTATTTTAGCACCACCAATAATGGCAGTAAATGGTTTTTTAGGATTTTTTAAAACAACTTCCAAACTAGTAATTTCCTTTTCTAAAAGCAAACCAAAATATTTGTTATTCGGAAAAAATTGAGCAATAATTGCAGTAGAAGCATGCGCTCTGTGAGCAGTTCCAAAAGCATCATTTACATAAACATCTGCAAGTTCAGAAAGCTTTTTTGCAAAAAGTTTATCTCCTAATTTTTCTTCTTTGTAAAAGCGTAAATTTTCTAAAAGTAAAACCTCTCCATTATTCATTTTTGAAACAACATTAGCGGTATTTTTTCCAATACAATCATCATTAAAAGCCACATTCGTTTTTAAAATACTGGACAAATAACTAACAATATGTTTTAAAGAAAATCTTTCTTCATATCCACTTTTTGGTCTTCCAAGGTGCGAGATAATTATAGCCTTACCCCCCTCATCAATTATTTTTTTTATTGTAGGGATTGCTGCTACTATTCTACTATCATCAGTAATTTTGAAATTTTCATCCAAAGGAACATTAAAATCAACCCGAATTAAAACCCTTTTTCCATTAAAAGAAATATCACCAATATTTTTCATATTGCAAAAATAATATAAAAGGAAGAATACTCCTTAAAATTCTTACTTTTGACAAAAAAGAAAAAGAATGCTTTTTGCAGAAATACCAGGAAATAAAATTGTAAAACAGAAGCTAATTAAGTCAGTACAAAAACAGAGAATAGCCCATGCACAACTTTTTTTAGGAAGTTTGGGAAATGCAAAATTACCCCTAGCAATTGCCTTTGCACAATATTTGAATTGCGAAAAAAGGGGAGAAATAGATTCTTGTAATAGTTGTCATTCCTGTCTTATGTACAATTCCCTTTCTCATCCAGATTTTCATCTTATTTTTCCAGTTATGAAAATAAATAAAATTAAAAATCCGGTAAGCGATAATTTTATATCTCAATGGAGAGAAGTTGTTTTGGAAAACCCTTACTTATCCCTTACAGATTGGTATCAGCACCTAGGAGCAGAAAACAAACAGGCTGTAATTTATAAAGATGAAGCCGAGAAATTACAAAAGAAAGTGGCTTTAAAAAATTATGAATCGGCATATAGAGTTATACTGATTTGGATGCCAGAAAAAATGAATACAGTAACAGCTAATAAACTTCTAAAACTAATTGAGGAACCGCCAAATGGCACATTTTTTCTAATGGTTTCAGAGGATTTTGAAAAGCTACTTCCCACAATTACTTCAAGAATGCAAATAGTAAAAACAAAGGCATTCAGCATAGAAGAAATAACCCTTTTTTTGAAAACCAAAAAAGGAGTAGAAAAAGAAAAAGCTCAGAAAATTTCAGCAATTGCAAACGGAAATATTAATAAAGCCATAACTTTAAGTCAAAATGAAACTGAAGAAAATACATGGCTAAACGATTTTCAGAAATGGATGCAAATTTGCTACAAAATAAATTTATCAGAATTGGTAAATTGGACTGATAATATCTCAAAAATTGGAAGGGAAAATCAGAAAGAATTTTTACAATATGCATTAAAAATTATTCGTGCTTGCCTTATTGCAAACACCAATAACCAAAACATCTTAAAACTACAAAAAGAGGAAGAAAATTTTGTAAGCAATTTCACACCATTCATACATGGAGAAAATAGTATTTCTATTTCTAATCGGCTAGAAAAAACAATTTATGCAGTTGAAAGAAACGCTAATCCAAAAATTCTTTTTTATGAGCTGTCGCTTCAAATGATGCGACTTTTAAAAGTAAAGCGTAAATTAGCAAACTAAAATCAAAACCAAAAATGAGCGGCTGCAATAATTGTAATACATGTGAAACTTCCCTAGCAAGAGGATGTGGTAATTCCTCTGTTTTTAATTGGCTAGAGGGGATTAGTACGCTAAACAGCAATGAGGATAAAGCTGTTGAGGTACGTTTTAAACAAGACAGAAAAGAATTTTACATTAATCCGGATAATGTTGAGGTAAAAAAAGGAGATATTGTTGCCGTGGAGGGTTCTCCAGGACATGATATTGGAGTGATTTCCTTAACTGGAGAACTGGTAATGTTGCAGATGAAACGAAAGAAGATAAATTTTGAAAAAGAAAGGCCAAAGAAAATTTACAGAATTGCAAAACAGACAGATATTTCAAAATGGGAAAAGGCGATTGCACTAGAAAAAGACACTTTAGAGAAAGCAAAGCTTTTGGTAATAGAGCATAAATTGGAAATGAAACTGAGCAATGTAGAGTATCAAGGTGATAATACCAAAGCTATTTTTTATTACACAGCTGAAAAAAGAGTGGATTTTAGAGAATTGATAAAATCTTTTTCTAAAAAATTTATGATAAGAATTGAAATGCGACAAATAGGAGCAAGACAAGAGGCAGCAAAACTTGGCGGTATTGGAAGTTGCGGAAGAGAGCTTTGTTGCTCCACTTGGATGGCTGAATTCCCCTCTGTTTCCACTTCAGCTGTTCGTTATCAACAACTATCCATTAATCCCCAAAAAATATCAGGACAATGCGGACGATTAAAGTGTTGTTTGAATTTTGAATTAGATGGATATCTGGAGGCACTAAAAGATTTTCCAAATACAAAAACAATACTAAAAACAAAGAAAGAAAAAGCAAGATTCTTAAAAATGGACATCTTCAAAAAGAAGATTTGGTATATAAATGATTCTTACAATATTGTTGAACTAACTCTAGAAAGGGCTAATGAAATAATAGCACTAAATAAAGAAGGGACAATAGTTGAAAAGTTAGAGGATTTTGTAACAGAACAAAACACAAAAGTAAAAGATTTTGAAAATGCAATAGGGCAAGATAATATCAATAGATTTGACAAACAAAATAAAAAAAGAAAGCACAAAAAAAAGCGACATCAACACAAAAGGCATAAAAAACAATGAGTAAATTAGTGATTATTTTACTGTGTTTTTCTCTTTTTTCTTGCAAAAACAACATACTTTTTAAAGCGGACAAAGAATTAAAAAACACAAACTGGCATACGGATAGTTTGGCGGTATTTGAGTTTGATGTTTCAGATACGATTTCTACTTATTTGGCAGAAATAAACATAAGACACACTATAGATTATTCTTTTCAAAATCTTTTTATTTTTATTCATACTAAAATGCCAAATGGGCAATTTACAAACGACACTATTGAATGTATTTTGGCAGATAAAAATGGAAAATGGAAGGGAAAAGGAATAGGAGATATTTTAGATTTTACAAAAATTTATAAGCAGGACATTATTTTTAAAACAAAAGGAAATTATAAAATAGAAATAGAACAAGCCATGCGCTATGGCAAATTATCAAATATTAATTTATTAGAAGAAATTGTTTCTGTGGGGGTTTGTGTAAGGGAAAAAGAAAATTAATTCCCCCACTTTTTATCTAGCCATTCCCCTCTTTCCAAAATCCAACTTTGTAAATACTCTACTTCATCTTGGTGGGAATTGCCAATATAATAGTTTGGCCAAACATCCTTTTGTCCTAACAAATTCCATTTATCAAAATTATTTTCTTGTGCAATTTTTAGCTCCTTTGCATAGCCATCAACCATTTCCAAAATGTCCTTATCGCTTAACACGGACTGCCGTAACTGTTTCCATCTTTTTTTAAGAGCAGATTTAAAAAAGACATTTTTGTTTAATTTTTTCCACCAAAAAGGAATTTCATCCATGCTATCATATACAAAGCCAGAAGTTTGGTATCCATCTAAATAATCTGTTAGCCCAAAGGAAAAATTAAAATCCCAAATAGGCCCCATTATTATTTTGTTTTTATCTGATATTTGAAAATAAGTGCTTAGCCGATAAGCGTCAATATTTTTACAAAACTCATTAATAATTAAAAAATCGACAAAAGAATTCATATCGATTATTTCAAAAATAGAAAGGTTGTTTGCATCACTTAGAAATAAAATTTCTTCAAACAAATGCACAAAATTCTCAATGGCATTTATTTCTGACACACGTATTTTGCTTATTAGGGGATATTTTATTTCAAAGACAGTTTTTGGCATGTTATCAATTGAAATTGTTGATTTAAAAAAATCTCCTTTCGGTCTATCAATCTTTATTAAATAACCATTTTCTGAATTTAATCTTAGGGAATCTACCCTGATTTTCTCCGTCAAAACATAAATACCCTGATAAAAACCATTAATACTTAATTCACAAAATTTTGTTCTTGGAGCATAATATCCCATTTTTTCATACAGACGATAAGCCAATACATTTCGCATCAAGCTTTTATCAGCATAAGGACCATATAAAATCCAATGTTCGTGCTTTGGCAGATTAAGCAATCCAACTTTTTTGGTTTGCCAACCCTCATTATAAATATTAAAACTATATGATTTTTTCTTAAAGCTTTGAGAAGTATTTCCCCTAATTTCCACCTCAATATTTTCTTTATAAACAACCCCACCTTCCTGTACAGAAAGTTTTGCTGCAAGTTTTGGATCATCTTTTATGCCATTTTTTGTATTGATGCTTATCCAAGGTAAAGCAGATTTTTTCAATTTTTCACTAGGGGTTTTGCTTGGATAATCTTTATTGTTGGTAGATAAAAATAATTGTGTTTGATTGTACTTTAGTTTATAATATTTTGGGTTTTGAAATTGGAGAAGAACTGTATTTCTCCCAGAGGAAATACTTTTCCCCAAAATATTTGTATTGAAAAAATAGTTAGCATGATGAGTATCAAGATAAATAAAAGAATCTTTTTTAGTAGATAAAAGCGTATCCATAAAAAAGGATGAACTGTTATCAAAGATTAATTTGTTATTCAAATATAATTTAAAAAAAGCAGTATTATCAACCTGGAATAATCCTGATTTTAGTGGACTAATATTTTTTTTATAAAAAGAGTATTCTATTTCAAGCCGATTGCCTGTATCCTTTATGCTTTTTAAATCATTTAATTTTTCTACTAACTCTATTCTTCCACTTCTTTTTTTCAGTCGAATTTCTTTTAATTCCAAATCAGTATT
>JACNLP010000046.1 GCA_014381465.1 Flavobacteriales bacterium
AGTCCCCGAGAAAAACTAAATAAATATTGTGTTGCATTTATCAGTTGAACACAGCTTTTTAATTTATTATAAATTCATAAATCAATACAGTAAGTAGTATCCCCTTAGCAAAAGCTATATATGCTGTTAGAAAAGGGTTGTTAACTATAAAATTGTGACGCCATTTCCAAAAGTTCTTCATAATCTTAGTTTATTGTTAATCTATTGTTTTAAAGTACAAACTTACTAATTTCTTATTAAACCCTAATTAGTCTTTATGTTTTCTCTTATTCTTTATAGTAAGGTAATTATATGATAAATAAAGCACAGGAATAGAAATTATAATTTGAGAGATATTAGCATTTTATCAATTCCCCTCTTGGGAGGGGATTAAGGGGTGGGTAAGCATAGATTGCTTCATTTTATGCAATGACAAAAATAAAGACTGAAAACCTTTCTATAGATAACGATATACTATTACTCCCCTCTCCCAATTCTTGGACTCTCCCCTTTTTAAGGGAGAAGCAATCAGTTTATTTCAATATCTGAGCGGTATGCTCTTTGGTTTTCACCTTTGTAATAATATCTTCTATTATTCCATTTTTATCAATCACACAAGCATTTCTCTTAACTCATTTTCTTCACATCCTCCACAAAGTTCTTTATTTGTTGCTCATCTTCTTTTTTGCAAATAAGTAAAGTTTCTTCATTTTCCACAACAATATAGCCGTTCATCCCTTGCATTACAACTAATTTATTATCTGGAACTTTTACAATATTCTCAGAAGAATTGTAAAGCATTACATTTTTTCCTTGTATTGCATTTTTATTTTTATCTAAATCAAGATGTGTATATAAAGAACCCCAAGTTCCCAAATCGCTCCAGCCAAAATCGGCAGGATATACATATACTTTATCGGATTTTTCCATTATACCATAGTCGATTGAAATATTTTTACAGGCGGGAAACATTCTGTTAATATATTCTGTTTCTTTGGAGGTATTGTAGAGTTCATTGCCATCTTCAAAAATGTCATACATATCACGCAAGTGCTTTCTGAAAGATTTTATAATTGTTCTGGTACGCCAAATAAAAATCCCTGAATTCCATAAAAAATCACCACTATCTAAAAACTGTAATGCCAACTCTTGATTTGGTTTTTCTGTAAAGGTTTTTACCTTATTTATTTGGGGATTTTCCTTCAATGATTTTTGTTCAAATTGAATGTAACCATATCCAGTGTCTGGCCTGCTTGGCTGTATGCCAATTGTAAGTAAAATATCACTTTCATTAGTAGTTTGCATTCCTTTATTCACCACTTTTACAAATTCATCTTCATTTGTAATTAAGTGGTCAGAGGGTGCAACTATCATGTTTGCTTCTGGGTTTTGGCTGTGTATTTTAAAGGCTGCATAGGCAATGCAAGGAGCAGTGTTTCTCATTGTGGGCTCACACAATATGTTTTCTTCTTTTATTTTTGGCAATTGCTCCAAACAAAGTTGCTTGTAATTTTTGTTTGTTACTATTAGGATATTTCCTTTTGGGCAAATTTTGCTAAGTCGCCTAAAAGTTTGTTGAATAAGGGTTTCGCCTGTGCCTAAAATATCAATAAATTGTTTCGGGCGACTTTCCTTACTCATTGGCCAAAATCGAGAGCCAATTCCACCAGCCATTATTACTGCATAATTATTTTTATTCATTTTATAATTAAATTGTTAAATCAAAAAGTACAACAAAATGTTACTCTATTTATTGTGTGATAACGCTACTACTGCTAAAGGATTAAACAAATAAACTCTTTTAGAATCAATTGCTTTACATTTATATCGTTTTCGTAATTTTTCTATCTTTATAAATTGTTTTCCATTTGTGGTTGAAAAAACACTTCCATCTGGGATTTCATCAATTGTTTGTTTTTGATTTTTATCATAATTTTTTAATACACTACTTAAATTATAATCATTAGCAGTAGATGCTTTTGGGTTCTTTAAATGATTACTTAGAACTCTTAAAATATCATCAGGAAAAACATTTGAATTCAGGAAATTCAACATCATTTTTTTAAATGTATTTTTCCATTCTACTCCATGAGGAGAAACAGTTCTTTTATATTTCTCCCAAACAAAAGCATGTGCTATTTCGTGTGTGAGAGTAATTAAAAAAGCATATTTATTCAAATCATTATTAATACTAATATGGTATTCGTCATTCCTATTTACTCTGAAATCCCCCAATTTTGTACTTCTACTTTTTTTAATCTTTACCAAAATATTTAGTTCAGTAATCCATTTAGTGATTAATGAGACACTCTCAGAGGGAATATATTTCTTTAAATTATTCATTAGGATAATAATTGATAAGCAATAAAACTTGAAATATATGCTAATACTCCCATATATAAAAACTGAATTACAGGCCATTTCCAGCTATTTGTTTCCCTCCTGACTATTGCAAGTGTACTCATGCATTGCATTGCAAAAGCATAAAAAAGCATCAAAGAAATTCCAACTGCTGTTGTAAAAAAGGCCTTGCCTGTATCTGGATTTTTCACTGATTCTAAGCGTTCTCGAATGGATTGAGTGGAATTATCACCTACACTATATATAGTTGACATAGTCCCTACAAACACTTCTCTTGCTGCAAATGAGGTGATAAGGGCAATCCCAATTTTCCAATCAAACCCTAATGGCTTAATAGCTGGTTCAATGCTCTTACCAATTATTCCCGCATAAGATGATTCTAATTTCTCAGCTGCAATATGTACTTCTGCATTTTCTATATCTGCCCATTTGTTTTCTATTTCTTTAAATTTATTTCCCGGAGCGTAAGAGGATAAAGCCCAAAGCACAATAGAAATAGCAATAATTACCTTTCCAGCATCAAAAAGAAATACTTTCACTTTCTCTACAATGGTGTAAATTACGCCTCTCCAATCAGGTATTTTATAGCTCGGCATTTCCATAATATAAAAACTTCTCTCCTTTGCTTTGAGAATAAATTTCATGATAAAAGCAGTGCCAAGAGCCGCTAAAAATCCGAGCAAATAGAAAGCCATCATTACAAGTCCTTGTAAATTAAAAGGTCCCCAACTTTGCTCAGTAGGAATTATCATGGCAATAATTAAGGTGTAAACGGGCAGCCGAGCTGAGCAGCTCATAAGTGGCGTTACCATAATTGTAATCATTCTTTCTTTCCAAGAGGAGATTGTTCTAGCAGTCATAATTGCAGGAACGGCACAAGCAGCACCACTTAAAAGAGGAATGATTGACCTTCCGTTTAGTCCAAATCCTCTGAGTAATTTATCGGTAATAAATCCGACACGAGCCATATAGCCAGTATCTTCCAAAAAGGCGATAAAGGCAAATAGAAAAGCAATTTGCGGTACAAAAATAATTATACCACCAAGTCCAGCTAAAATCCCTTTTACAATTAAATCATTTAAAACTCCAGCTGGAAGTGTATTAGCAACCCAAATGGAAAGGTTGGTAAACCAACTATCAATCAAATCCATGGGGTATGCCGACCATGAGAACATGGCTTGAAAAATCAAGAACAAAACACTCAGAAAAAAAACATATCCAAAAATAGGATGAATCAAAATATCATCTAGCCATTTTGTAATAGATCGATTTCCCTTTACCTTAACTACTGTGATGCAATTATCAACAACTACATCAATTTTTTTATATCTCTTTATTGTTTCTTGTGCTTGTGCTCTGCTAGGGTTAAATCTATGCTTCTTACTTATTGCATGTAGTTCTTCTCTGTTTTTTCTTTCTCCACTCATTTCTTGCATGCAAAGTGCCAGAAAAGAAGCGTAATCATTATTAGCGCCTCTTAATTTGTTAGTGTCCTCAATAGGATTTTTAAATAGCATTTTTACACTAAAAAAATCCTCAAAAGTATTTTCAGAGGTTGCTTTTAGGATAGCTTTTTTAAGGTTTTTTATTCCTTCTTGTTTTCTTGCATTTATAGCAATGACAGGGATTTTTAACTGATCAGAAAGTTTTTTCACATCAATAATAACCCCTTTACTGATAGATAAATCAATCATGTTTAAGGCAAGAACAACATTCATTTTTAAATCGATAATCTGAGTA
Organism: Flavobacteriales bacterium; assembly: GCA_014381465.1. GTDB lineage: Bacteria > Bacteroidota > Bacteroidia > Flavobacteriales > BACL11 > DUAL01. The sequence continues at coordinate 4,081 of JACNLP010000046.1, forward strand.
ATAAGAAAAACAGATCGTCTTAAATTAGTAGCATCAGCAACAACAACTGTTATATCAGGATATGCTTGATTATCTTTATTACAAATAACCTGTTGTGCCACTCTTTCATCAATAGATTTTGGGTACAAACTATAAGTGCCAGGCAAATCGATAATCTCTGCTTTGATATCTTCATCTAAATTGCAAATTCCAGTTTTTTTCTCAACAGTAATACCTGGGTAATTTCCAACTTTTTGCCTTAAACCTGTTAGAGCATTAAAAAGTGTGGATTTTCCAGAATTAGGATTACCAGCAAGTGCTATTTTTATTCTTTCTTTTGTCAACTGATTGCTTCTTTTACGATTATTTGTTTTGCATCATCTTGCCTAATACTGAGCATAAATCCAGAAACTATAATAGCAATTGGGTCATTAAAAGGAGCTTTGCGTTCCACAACAATTTTCTCTCCTGGGGTGCAGCCCATTTCCAAAAGTTTTTGTGCTAATTCGGTGTCCATTATTTCTTGAATAATATATTCTTTCCCAATGGCTATTTCTGATAGTTTTTGCATTTGGCAAATTTAGTTATTTAGAATAACTCTAAAATGTGTAATTAAAGTTTTTTAAGTATTATGTTTGTACTCTGTGTTTTTTGAGAAGTTAGGACAATCGCAACTATTGCTTTTGCTTAAAAAACAAGAAGTTAGAAAAATAGATAACAAAAAGAATAATATTAAATACTTTGGTTTTTTCATAAATAAAACTCAAAAGTAAATAAAAGCTAGAAGAATTTGGACAATTATTTCATAAATTATATATACTTTTATCTTCAATGTTTACCGCTTTAAAAAATATTGGGCAATATTTCATGATGTTGCGTAGGGTTTTTAGCATTCCTGAAAAGCGAACTATCTTCTATAAACAAATTATTTTAGAGATTGAAAAAATTGGGATCAATTCACTGGGGATTGTATTAATTATTTCTCTTTTTGTTGGTGCGGTAGTTACTATTCAAACGGCTTTTAACCTAAGCAGTCCATTTCTTCCAAAATATTTGATAGGATTAGCTACTAGAGATTCATTAATTTTAGAATTTTCTCCAACTATGATTTGCCTTATATTAGCAGGGAAAGTGGGTTCGAATATAGCATCCGAAATAGGAAGCATGCGCGTAACTGAACAAATTGATGCATTGGAAATTATGGGAGTAAACTCTGCTAATTTTTTAATTCTTCCAAAGATAATTGCAGCCATGTTTTTCTTTCCTTTTTTAGTAATAATTTCTATGGGAATCGGGATGTTTGGTGGTTGGCTTGGTAGTATTTCAGTTGATGTTACTACAGCTGATTTCCTATATGGATTAAAATATGAGTTTAACCCTTTCTATATCACTTATGCACTTACTAAAACAGTAGTTTTTGCTTTTATTATTACTTCTGTTTCTTCTTTTTATGGCTATTTTACAAAAGGTGGTGCTTTGGAGGTTGGTGTTTCCAGCACAAAAGCAGTAGTATATAGTAGTGTGGTGTTGCTTATTTTTAATTTTATACTTACACAACTTTTATTGGCATGATTACAGTTGAAAGCATAAATAAGCATTTTGGCGAAAACCATGTTTTAAAGGATATGTCATTTGCATTCGAACCTGGGAAAACAAACTTAATAATAGGGGAGAGTGGTAGTGGTAAAACAACTCTTTTAAAGGTAATGATTGGCTTGTATGAATCTGATAGTGGAGTAGTAAAATATGATGATAGGAATTTTACCGAGATGCATTTTAAGGCACGAAAAAATTTACGAAAAGAAGTTGGTATGCTTTTTCAGGGTGGGGCACTTTTTGATTATATGAGTGTGCAGGAAAATATCATATTTCCTTTAAATATGTTTGCTGAAAAATCAGAAGAAGAAAATTTGGAAAGAGTGAATTTCTGCTTAAATAGAGTAAATTTAGAAAATACAAACAGTTTACTACCCTCAGAACTTAGCGGAGGGATGAAAAAAAGAGTGGCTATTGCAAGGGCAATTGCGCTAAATCCAAAATATTTACTTTGTGATGAGCCAAACTCTGGTTTGGATCCTAAAACTTCAATTCTGATTGATAATTTGATTCAGGAAATAACACAAGAATACAACATTACTACCATTATCAATTCTCATGATATGAATTCTGTAATGGAAATTGGAGATAAAATTGCTTTTATCCATCAAGGTAAAATATGGTGGAGTGGGAGTAAAGATGATTTAATTTCTTGTGAGAATAAGGAATTAAATGATTTTGTGTTTGCCTCTAAACTTTTTAAAAGACTAAGGAAAAAATTCTAACATTTACTGCAAAAAAGGATTGTGTTCTCTTTCGTAATTTAGTACAGTATTTGGTCCATGCCCACAGTAGATTTGCGTTTCTCCAGGAAGCGGAAATATTTTTTCGGTAATGCTTTTTATCAAAGTATCATAATCCCCTCCTGGCAAATCTGTTCTTCCAATACTCATCTGAAAAATAACATCTCCACTAATTAGGAAATCGTGTTTTTTGCTATAGAAACATATATGTCCAGGAGCATGCCCGGGAGTGAATAAGACTTCTAATTTACTTTCTCCAAACGAAAATACATCACCCTCTTTCAAAAAATGCTTTGGATAAGGCGAACCACTATATTTTTCAAAACCATACATTTTGCTAATTTGCCCAGCATTTTCCAAAAGCGGTAAATCATCTTTGTGCATGTGTAGTTCCAAATTCCATTTTTCTGCAACAAACTGATTGCCCAAAATATGGTCGATATGGCAATGTGTGTTTAAAAGAGCAAGTGGTTTCAGTCCGTTTTCAGATATGAAATTCTCTAATTCTTTCTCCTCTGCTTTTTCATAACAACCCGGATCAATAATTACGCACTCCTTACTTTCATCATAAAGCACAAAAGTATTTTCCTGAAAAGGATTAAAAACAAATCGTTTTATTTTCATTATTTTATTCTTTCAACTAATCCTGTATCCATTGCCTCTCTTGGAATATTATTGCTATTTAAAAATTGTCCATGATTCTCCCAACAATCTTTTGTACCATAATGGTAAATTGTTTTGTCATATAAATCATCATGATCATATACATATGTCTCGCCATGATGAGCTCCATTATTATTAAAAGTTACTTTAATAACCTCATTCTCTCCATATAGATTTTCACTTATTTGAAAATAGTCTTGTTCACGTGTTGAAATAAGTGAATTATTTTTAGAGTTTATCTCATTAATATTTCTTTGCTTATTCTTTTTGTTAGTATTCAAATTATCTTCTTTCTTATATTTTCTTTTTTCTTTTTTATCTCCTATGTTTATTTCAAAATCTTCAACCTTATTTTTTAATAATTTGGAAGATCCTGATTTCTCAATAAATTCTTCAAACTTAATTCTATCATTCTTTGTTTTGTATTTTCTATCTAATAACTGCTGTAAAACTAAAGATAAAAATTCTTTCTTTTCTCCATAATCATATGGCATTT